>JBAZHT010000134.1:0-2510 GCA_041652255.1 Bacteroidales bacterium | reverse complement strand
AACTTATGTATTCATCCGCTTTTAGTGCACGTTCAAATAATATATTCAGATCATTGACCCCCAGCGTTTTAAGTACATAAACCTGACACCTGGAAAGCAGGGGAGCGATCACCTCAAAAGACGGATTTTCCGTAGTGGCCCCAATCAACACTATGGTACCATCTTCAACAGCTCCCAGCAATGCGTCCTGTTGGGATTTGCTGAAACGATGGATCTCGTCAATAAAGAGTATAGGACGATTTTTCTGGAACATTTTGTTGGAACGGGAACGTTCAATGACTTCACGAACGTCTTTGACACCGGAGCTCACCGCAGACAGGCTGTAGAAAGTACGTTCCAGATCCTGAGCAATGATACGGGCCAGGGTGGTTTTTCCCACGCCCGGAGGTCCCCATAAAATAAAAGAAGAAAGGTTACGGCTTTCAATCATCTTGCGCAACACTGCATCAGGAGCAACCAGGTGTTCCTGTCCCACAAAATCTGCAAAAGAAGTAGGGCGCAGCCGTTCGGCCAAAGGGATACTGCTGTTCAACATAAAAGATGTTATCGTTCTGTAAAGCTATTTAACATAATATAAATTGTGTGCCTTTTATTGTATTTACCGCTGACGACGTCTTAACTGGCGTATAATACGGGAAATGACACTTTCTATGGAAGATTCCGGTTCTATAACGTTATAGTCTTCCCAGAATCCCGGGTCTTCGAAATCGGCTACCCGGTCAAACGTGATATCTGTTGTTTTCACACGGCTCTCCCGCGGGATTTTATATGTTTCCCAACTGTACTCCGTCATGGCCATTTCCGAACTGATGGTATAATTCTGACTGAACAGTTTTCGGTCCCATTTGGCATTGAACTTAAGATCTGTCCTGGAATAATCAAATACCCACAAATTTCCCTGAATTTGCCTGAATTGCACCATATAGGCTGCGTATTCCACCCGGGCTTTTAGTCCGAAAGGTTTGCGGCGAATAAACAGTGCCGTTGCATTCTCTTTTTCTTCAACGTTCATGTTGAATTCCACACGGGTAATGGCCATAGATTCCCTGTCGATGAAAATTTTACCACGGAACAGGATTTCTTCCTGATACGGTTTTTGATCAAAAGAGATCACGTAATTGATCCTGTCGTTCATCTGCACCGGATGTTCCATGGTAAAATCGTAATACCTTTCGATCTCGGTAACATTCACGCCCAGGAAAAGATTGTTTACCACGTCTATCTCCAATGCAGACCGGATCCCTCCCTGGAATTTTACAAATACGGTATCAATACGCCGCCAGTCAATGCTGCCCCGGCCTTTGTAAATCCCCACCTGGTCAATGGCAAAACTTGGTGTGTACGGGGATTTATGAACATCAATAACTGCTTCTGACAGTGTTACATATGTATTTCCCTTGCGGATCATTTCCCTGTAAAAACCCGTCATTTGCATACGTTCCTGCGGGTAATTGTTTTTTATTTCGGAAAAAGCTTCTTTTACAAGCTCCAGCGGATTCAGTGGCTTAACCGTAGCCATAGGTATGGGAAGCGCCGCCTGTATCAGATTAATGTTCAAAGGCCTGTCTGAATCCAGGAAACTGGTGATGGGAATGGCTGTAGTGTGATATCCTAAATAACTAATAATTAAGGTTTTATCTGCATATTCACGGGGAAATTTCAGGGTAAAAAACCCTTCCCCGTTGGTTACTATGCTAATACCTATATCTTGTATACTTACCGATGCGAAAACCATCGGCCGTTTTGTTCCGGCATCTGTGACCGTTCCGGAGATGCTGAGTGTATTCTCCTGGGCTCTCATTGAAAATACAGCTCCGGCTACAAACAAAATGCTCATTACCAGCACTTTGACTGTTTTTTTAGTGATAATGTTCTTTTTCATAGTCTGGCTGTTTTATACATTCCTCTAAAATACGCTTTTTTTTTCGCATTTTTGCCCTTTGTATAGGAAAGTTATGGGAAAACGAGACAGGGAAATACTGGAAAATGTACTTATAGAAACGGTAGCCGCCGAAGGCAACGCATTGGCGCGAATTAATGGAAAAGCGCTGTTTGTACCTTTGGCCGTGCCGGGAGATGTGGTGAACGTACAGGTTACGCACAAGAAAAAGAATTTTATGGAAGGATACATTTTAAAACTGGTGTCCCCTTCCCCCATTCGCCAGGAACCATTCTGCAGCCATTTTGGGGATTGCGGAGGTTGCCGCTGGCAGCCCATACCCTATAATAAACAGCTGGAATTCAAACAACAGCAGGTCATTGATCAATTGACCCGCATAGGCAAATTGGATTTGCCGGTTATTGCCCCCATTATGGCTTCCGAGAAAACCGTCCGCTACCGCAACAAGCTGGAATTCACTTTTTCCAACAGCCGCTGGGTGCCCTTTGAGAAGCTCCGCCAGGAAGAAGGCACTCCCCTGCCGGTTTCCGGGTCTGCCCAGGCAACGGCACGCGGGGCTGCTCCCCTGCCGGTTTCCGGGTCTGCCCAGGCAGAGGTCCCCTGTGCGGCC
>JBAZHT010000133.1:0-2589 GCA_041652255.1 Bacteroidales bacterium | reverse complement strand
CGTTACCTCAGCTTCATGAGCGTGTTCATCTTCATGCCCATGGTTATGGTCGTTCTTCATCAGAGGGATCCCGAGTTTGGCATACGCATTGATCCCCTTATTCAGGGTGCGGGATCCCCACAGAACGTTTTCACGGCTTTCACCGGGAAGGACCCAGACGTTGTCTTTCTGCCCTCCTTTTCTGTCTTCATACACTCCGCGTAGTCCAAAACGGAACTGCAGGCCGGAAGAAGGGGCATACAACCACCGGTTGGCCAGTGAATAGCGACGGGTAAGCGGTTCGTCCAAAAAACCATCCCCGTTGGCATCGTGTTGCATCAGATCAGCCGAACCGTGCGCCAGGATGACCGTACTCCATTGATCGTTCAACTGCAACGAAGAGACAACGTTGGCTTCTGTCCTCAACGCACTGTTCAGGAAAAGATTAATAAACAGCGGCATTTGTGCAGTCGGTTTCCGGTATTCCATATTGATCTGGCCTGTGATCGCCTCATAACCGTTTACCACAGAACCGGTTCCCTTGGCTATCTGTATGCTTTCCAGCCATTGACCGGGTACAAAGGAAAGACCGAAAGGCACCTGGATCCCCCTCATGGCAGGACGGTTTTCTTCCAGCATCTGGGTATAATTTCCGCTGAGCCCCAAAAGCCGGATCTGACGTGCTCCGGTAACTGCATCGGAATATCCCACCGAAACACTTGCCGAGTTTTCAAAGCTCTCGGCAAGGTTGCAACAGGCCATTTTGCAAAGGCCTGCGGCGGTGATCACCTCGGTTTTCACGGAAGAAAGGCTGGAAATATAATTTCCCCGCCGGCGGCCGGTCACCTGCAGTTCGTTGAGCGTACCGGCAGACTCGGCCAAAAAGAATTCCAGGTCACCGTCCGGCACCCCGGTCTGTAACGTGTCGGGGATGTATCCCATATAGGAAGCGACAAGCATTTTGGAAGAACCTTTGTGTGCACGGATCCTGAAAATCCCTTCTTCGTTGGTA
This sequence comes from Bacteroidales bacterium, assembly GCA_041652255.1. Lineage (GTDB taxonomy): Bacteria > Bacteroidota > Bacteroidia > Bacteroidales > UBA932 > DMER64. The sequence goes on along the minus strand of JBAZHT010000133.1, from coordinate 1,598 downwards.
TAGACGATGCTTTCCACAGGATCTCCCTGGGCAGAAGGGATCCAGTATACAGCAGCTCCTGCAGCAGGTTCCATGCTGCCGTTGTCCCCGGCAATTATAACTTTTCCCTGATAAGTTTGTGCATTCAGGCACAAAGGCATCATGAAAATAAAAAGAATGTAGATGTATTTCATTGTAAACAGCGTTTAAGTGAATAATGGTCGGAATGTTTTACATGTTGTAAAACAGGCCATTACAAACGCAATGGAACAAGGTGAGCTCCTGGATATACAGAAGTATCCAAAGGTGGTTTGAATAACGAATGTGCAGGTAAGGGATCTCCGGTCTTAAGCAGATTACCGGTCACGCCTTCCGAAAATAAAAGCTCCTGTACCGGAGTGTCCGGATATCCTTCGCTCAGAAGATCCTGGGCAGACACCACGGGATCATCAACCATAAAAACCCGGGTACTGCAGCAATTTTCATCGTGGTGTTCGCTACATCCTGCATGGCACGTAAATTCTTTACCGTGTACCTCCCCGCAGGAAGATGATCCTGAAAACAAAAAAATATTGACGGAACCGTCATGCAGACAACGATGTACGGACAAGCCGGCAGATCCCGTCAAAAAAGTGCCGATCATCAGGATACAGAAAAATGTATGTACCGTTCTTAACATAACCGGTTGCAAAGATAATCGTTACTTTTGTAAAATAAATAATTCTACAGGTATGAAAGATTTTTTTAAGACTTTTGCAGCAGTCGTGTTGGGAACGGCACTGGTTCTGATAGGCGGATTCTTCCTTTTCCTTGGATCCGTTACCAGTATGCTGCAGGCCGGATTGGGCGGAACATCGCCCCGGGTTCCGGATAAGTCAGTATTGATTGTCAGTTTTGAGAAAGGTGTTGCAACACAGGACTCACAACTTCCTTCATTTGGGTTTTTGCCTTTCCAATGGAATGCCGTGCAGGGAGGAACGGGCTTTCTGGATATCGTTCATGCCATTGAAACGGCAGCACAGGACCCGGCCATTAGGATGATCTGCCTGAAACCGCAATACCTGAATGCACAAATGTCTCATATTGAAGAAATCCGAAACGCTCTGCTTGCATTCCGTCAAAGTGGAAAACCAATTATCAGTTACGCGGATTTCTATTCACAGCAGGCCTATTACCTGGCCACAGCAGCCGATAAGATCGTCTTGAACCCCGAAGGCGGAATTACCCTGCAGGGCTTTAGCGTCAATGTCAATTATTACAAAGACCTGTTTGACCGTCTGGGGCTGGAAGCCCAGGTGATCAGGCATGGTAATTACAAAAGCGGAGGAGAACCGTTCATTGCCTCCCGGATGAGTGATCCCGAAAGAACGCAACTGGAAGCATACCTGCAGTCTGTCTGGGGACATTGGGCATCGGAAATGGACCGTGCCCGTCATCTGGAAGAAGGTACGATTGACCGTCTTTGTAACCGGTCTTTTTTGACCGATGCCTTACAGGCCCTGGAAACCGGGCTGGCAGATGAGCTCTGGGGGCAGGATGAGCTTATATCCTACCTGAGTTCTGTTTACGACGGCATCCCTGAAAACAGGATCCCAAAAGCCGGACTTCAGGATTATATA
>JBAZHT010000132.1:0-2598 GCA_041652255.1 Bacteroidales bacterium | reverse complement strand
GGTTGACAGAAGCCGTAGCGTATACCGTCTGGATTACTTTCTTGTCAGGTGTTACAATATGGGAAGTCTTAATATCCAATGGCATGAAAGTAGCCCCCTGGTGCACTTTGAACATTTCAAACACATGGTAAGTGGGAGTCAGGACCATTTTATCGTCTTTAGTCAGGACCATAGCCTGAAGTACATTAGCCAGTTGGGCAATATTGGCCATCTTAACCCGTTCTCCGTGGCTATGGAAAACCATCAGCGAAAGGGCGGCCACAAAAGCATCACGCATGGTGTTCTGCTGGTACAGATGCCCCCGTACGGTCCCCGGTTCTTCGTCCCACCAGGTGCCCCATTCATCTACCATAAGTGCGATCCTTTTTTCGGGGTCGGTCCTGTCCATTATAGTTCTGTGGGCTTCTATTACATTGTCAATATCCAGGCATTTTCCCAGTGTCCGGTAATAATCGTCCGAGGTGAACTGTGTGGCGGAGCCTTTTGCATTCCAATCATGAACCGTGTAAAAATGAACCGAAAGCCCGTTCATCCGTCTGCCTACGTGCTCCATCATCACTTCGGTCCAGTTCACGTCAAAGTCACTGGGTCCCACGGCAATTTTGAATAACCGGTTGTCTCCGAAATTCCTGCAATAGGTGGCGTACCTGCGGTATTGATCGGCATAAAACTCGGGACGCATATTGCCGCCGCAACCCCAGCTTTCATTCCCTAATCCAAAATACTTGACTTTCCAGGGTTCGTTCCTTCCGTTTTCCCTGCGCAGGTTGGCAAGGGGGCTGTCGGCAGGAGAGGTCATGTATTCAACCCAATCGGCCATTTCCTCGACCGTTCCGCTGCCCAGGTTCGCGCTGACAAACGGTTCACAACCCAATAACTCACAGAGATTAAGGAATTCATGCGTACCAAAGCTGTTATCCTCCACGGTTCCGCCCCAGTGTGTATTAATCATTTTTGGTCTCAGCTGCCGTGGCCCTATCCCGTCACGCCAATGGTATTCATCGGCAAAACAGCCTCCGGGCCAGCGAAGTACGGGGATCTGCAGATTTTTCAGGGCGTTCAGTACATCGTTACGGTATCCCTGTGTGTTGGGAATAGGAGAACCGGGACCGACCCATATACCCCCGTATATACAAGTCCCTAAGTGTTCTGAAAAATGTCCGTAAATTTCTTTTTCTATGCGCCATGTATCTTTCTGCGGTTTCAGATCTATGACAGCTTTTTCTTGTGCAACTATTGGCAAACATGCCAACAATGCTGCTATAGTGAGTATTTTTTTCATACTCCAAATTTACTATTTAACAGGAAAAAACCACCCCTGACGAGGTGGTTTTTCCTAATAAAAACTGCTTATTGGCAAATAATCAGATCTGTGGGGTCAACACATTGTTAACGGCTTCAAAGATTTCCTTTTTAACAGTAATTGAAGCGTCAGAACGGACATCTGCAGAAGAAGCTCCCAAACAGATCTTATATGTACCGGGTTCGGTTACCCAACCCGAACGTTCCTGATCAAATGAGGCAAGATCACTGGTCGTAAAGACCATTTCCACACGTCCGGTCTGTCCGGGACCCAATAACCCTGTTTTGGCAAAAGCTTTCAATTCTTTCTCCGGTTTGATCATGTCCTTTCCGGGTGCCGCTACATAGAGCTGCACGGCTTCTTTACCTGCCAGATTTCCTGTGTTTGTGATATCAAGACTTACTGTGTATACGCCCCGGCGAACCGATATTTCCGGCTCCCCGTATTGGAAAGTTGTATAAGAAAGCCCGTACCCGAAGGGATAGGATACTGCCGTACCGTTGTGTTCAAACGCCCGGTATCCTACAAAAACACCTTCTTTATACTCTGTATAATCTACATTTGCTATTGGATCCCTTTCCGGCCGGGATTCCCCGTTTTGCATTATCGCCATAAGAGGAGCGTCGGTTTTCGGTTCGTTTCCGGTAGGAAAATTTGCCGAGGAAGGATGGTCTTCCCAGGCAACGGGAAACGTCATGGTCAGTTTGCCTGAGGGATTAACCTTTCCGGTCAAAACGTCTGCCACTGCATTGCCTCCTTCCTGTCCCCCCTGCCATGCCAGGAGTATGGCATCGGGCAGATCTTTCCAGCAGGCTGTTTCAATAACACCTCCAATATTCAGGATGACAACCACTTTCTTGCCTTCCTGATGAAAGATCTCAGACACTTTGGCAAGCATATCTTTTTCAGTATTTGTCAGCAGGAAATCGTCATCCAGAATGCGATCCATGAATTCGCCGGAATTACGGCCTATGGTAATGAAGGCAATATCGTTTTCCACGGCCATTTTCCTTATCATTCTTTCCGAAGGCAGGTATTCTTCAAAGGGTTTTGGGGGCATGAATGCACTCATCATATCCCGGGATCGATTCTTTTCCCGTTTTTCTGTTTCTTTTTTACGGTAGTCCAGGTACTCTTCTTTCAAGTCTTCATCCAACTCAAAACCGGCATTTTCCAACCCTTCCACCAAAGAAACGGTATATGCTTCGTTCACATCCCCACTACCTGTTCCTCCGGCAATAAAAGCATAGGAAGTATTCCCGAAAGCGGCTACTTTCCGAACAGTTTCAGGTAAT
>JBAZHT010000131.1:0-2634 GCA_041652255.1 Bacteroidales bacterium | reverse complement strand
TGTTCCAGAAAGGCTACCCGTTTGATCCATCGGACTTTGTCCACTTCCGCAAACGCATAGGGAAAGAAGGCGCGGAGAAACTCCTGGGTTTAAGCATACGGTTGAATATGGAGGAAGAAGGAAAAGCAACAAAGGGAAAAGTAAAAGAAGTTTTTATAGATACGACGGTACAGGAGAAAAACATCACGTATCCCACAGATGGGAAGTTATACAAGAAAGTAATCAGGCAGTGCAAGCAGATTGCAGAGCAGGAAGGTGTCACCCTGCGTAGAAGTTATACACGGGAGTTGAAATCGCTGAGCTTGAAGATGCGCTTTATGAACCATCCCAAACGCAAGAAAGAAGGACAGAAGGCGTTACGCAGGATGCGTACCATAGCCAGGGCGCAGGTGAACGATCTGGCCCGTAAACTAACTCCGGCACAGCGGGAGCCCTACAAAGACCTTCTGCTACGCTTCTGTGCAGCAATCACGCAGGAGAGGCACGACAAGAACAAGATATACAGTTTGCATGAACCGGATGTAGCTTGTATTTCCAAGGGCAAAGAAGGAAAGCCCTATGAATATGGGAATAAATCATCGATAGCCAAGACAGCCGATGGATTGGTAGTAGGAGCCATGGCCTTTGAGGGGAATCCTTATGACGGGCATACGCTGGGGGATCAGCTGGAACAGATACAACGGATCACCGGTTACAGGCCCAGGGTAGCGCTGGTAGACAGAGGTTACCGTGGCCAAAAGTATGTTGAGAGCACAAAAATAGAGATTCCGGGCCCGGGAAAGAAAAAGCAAAGCTACTATTTGAAACAGAAGGCACGCAGGAAGTTCCGACAACGTGCCGGAATAGAGCCGGTCATAGGACATCTTAAAAAAGATCACCGCATGCTACGGAACTATTTGAAAGGGACCCGTGGGGATGCCATCAATACGATGATGGCAGCAGCAGGCTACAACCTGCGTCATTGGATCATAAAACGGGAAGAGGAGCTCCTTTTTGCCTTTTTCTGCATCCTCGAAAAGTGGGCTATGGTGGTTTCATTATTCAGAAGAAGGGACAGATGGCTGGCGCTACAGCCTGTTACCCGGAATGTTGAAAAATACGCGTTTTATAAGGTTTGACTATTTATTGTACGCTGGCCGTTATTGTTTCTTAATCTATTTGTCTCATTTTTAACGCAATGTTTCTCTGTCCGCGCGTTGGAGCGGGACGGGTTTGAAGGCTCTTTTGGCATTTTTGGATTGAGGGCAAGCCTTGCGGGAATGCCAAATGTGCCTGAGAGCGAAGGGATGGTGTGCGTTAGGTTTTTCATTCCTCTCCCTTTATCCTTTTTATTTCCTTGTCAAAATCTGATTCAAATTCCGAATCTTGTTTTATCCTGTACTTTTCAAATTGTTTTGTTGCTAATTTTTTTGCAATCTCTGCCGAAATAGAACCTGCATTTTTTAGTACTGAATAGTCATTGAATTGTAAAAATGCATCAAGTTTCTCAACCCAATCTTTCATTTTCATTGGTATTTGTCTTGCTGCTTGGTTTTCGGCATAATCCAGATACATTGTTACAATCCGGTTGAGTTCGTCAATTTCCTTTTTATTCAGGTAATTTTTTGCAACCGAAATATCTGATTTTAAGATTTTACCTTTTGGAGAGTTTTTCCAAGTAGTCAAACCCATATTTGCTAGTTCAGCTTTGGCTCTTGATGAAATTATCTCTGCTGCTGTTTGTCCTGTAATAGCCCAATGCAATTTATTTTGTACAGTCTTATAAAAAGTTAAGGTAATTTCTGCTTTTGAGTCATAATCAATACTGCACTCTGAATATATATCGGTAATCTTTTGATAAAACCTACGTTCACTTGCCCGTATTTCCCTAATCCGTTCGAGCAATTCATCGAAATAATCTTTGCCAAAAAGCTTTTTTCCTTGTTTTAAGCGGTCATCATCAAGTACAAACCCTTTAATAATAAATTCTTTTAAGGTTTTAGTCGCCCAAATACGAAACTGTGTAGCTTGTTGGGAATTAACCCTGTAACCAACTGAAATAATTGCATCAAGATTATAAAAATCAAGATTACGGGCAACCTCTCTGCCAGCTTCATTTTGAACTGTTCGGATTTTCCGAACAGTTGCTTCTTTTTCGAGCTCACCGCTTTGGTAAATATTTGTCAAATGTTCGCTTATAGTTGATTTTGCAACACCAAACAATTCACCCATCGCTTTTTGTGTAAGCCAAACCGTTTCATCCTGGACAATAACTTCCAGTTTAACGTCACCTTGCGGTGTTGTATATAGTATAATTTCAGAGTTATTCATTTTTCAGTTTTAATTCTTCCATTTATCTTATCAACTTTCTGTTTGTATAAAATTAATCCCTTTATTTGATCTTCTGTTTTTCCAGTTGAATCTTTTAGTTTGCCCATAAATGAATCAGGTAATCGTAAATAATTATTCATCGGTATTATTCCAGTTACAACAGGATTCCTTGAAAAATTAGTTTTGTTGTGGCTTATTTTAACCTGATTAATTCATAAACCCAAAATTAAGCTTAAGATGTCGACTTTACAACTTTACCATTATCTGACAAGGTGTTTATTTCAGATTTCTGGTTCAGTTTTTCGGTTTGTTTCGTTGAGACAT
>JBAZHT010000130.1:0-2932 GCA_041652255.1 Bacteroidales bacterium | reverse complement strand
GGAGGTATGGTTTTGCAACCGAAATGACTTCTTACGTGACCTGCGACCATGTAAACGGTTACGTTAAGAACGTTTTATTATCCGCGGCTCCGGAAATTACCCTTTACAAAACTTCCGGTCCGGCTGATAGCCTGATCAAACCGGTTGCTTTTTTACCTGAAGAATTGCTGGAAGAAAGGGCCCGTTTGACGGAAGAACTTTCCGGGATGCTTTTTCCTTTTGATGATACCCTGCTCATGGAGCTTGCGGCCCGGATCCTGGACATAGACCTGCGTTTGCAATTGGACAGCCTTGAAAGGACCCGGGTGGTTCCCGTGGTGAATGTGGACAGCCTGGAATCCCTTTTTCGCAGGGTATGGAACGACACCCTGCTTCCACAGGACAGGGAACGCAGGACGTATCCCGCAGATTCAACTACCCGGGGAAAAGTGGAACGTCAGATGAATACCGCCCACCGGGGCGTTTCCGTCTGGCAATTGTCGGGAGGATCCCTGTTATACGTCAGGCCGGATACGCTCTTACGGGGCAAGGTGTATTTTGCTGCCGTAGAAAGGGATCCGGAAGTGTTCATGCCTTATGTTCCCCAGGATGTGTTCCGCAGGGGCATGGGGCCTTTGTTATGGAAACAGACTTCCCAGGGACTCTTGCTGGAAAACAACACAAGGAGGGATTCGCTGGAGCTGTTGCTGCAGGGTGCATCCCGCCAGGTTAAGGAATTGCTGCTTTACCCGCCGCAAATACACGCTATGTGGAAGGAGCGTACAAAACACATACAAACATCCCGGGAATTGTCCCGCACAATTTTGCTGGACACCCTGCAAACCCTGCTCTTTGACAGGAAATTCCACAAAGAACCGACTGTACCTAAAGGCTTTGACTTTGTCTGCACAGGAGACTTTTCTCCCGATTCCCTTGTCATTCTTGCCGAGAAATACCTTGCCGGTATCCCCAACAGGGAGATGCGAGCTGCCAATCGCATGCTTCGCGGGGAAGGCATCCGCAGGGGGTTGTACGATCATACCATTGTTTTTCCCAATCCCGCAGGGGAAAGCAAAACCGCGCGGGTTTATTCCGGTCCCTGCCCTTATACACTGGAGCAGTATGTCTTGTTGAAAATGCTGGAAAGACTGGTGGAACAGGCCACTGACAGGTCTGTATTTGTTCAGTCTTCCCTGGAATACTATCCCAGGGGACACTATTTCCTGTACCTGGGTTTTTATGCACAGGCCACCGATTTTGCTTACAACGAACACCGTCTGGACCAGGTCCTGGCAGACCTTGCAGCCTTCGGACCCTCTGCAGAACAGCTGGAACGTGCGCAACATTCATTGTTGGTAGAACAACAGGAACAGATCCTGGATCCGGCGTTCCATTTACAGATGCTTATTTTCTACAGCCGCAGCAACAGGGATTTTGTGACCGGGTATGAAACGCTTGTTAACCAAACAGATATAGCCATGGTCCGGGACTTTGTCCGCCAGATTATGGAATACGGAAATGCTTCCAGGGTGGTTCTTTCAGGTGCAACAAATGATGTGAAAGATGCGTCTTATTCAAAAAATCCGTAACTTGCACCCCCTTATGTCGGTTTACATAATGAAAAAACGTATGTTACGTCTATTTAAACGGATGGCCCTGCCCGCCTTAGCATTACTGCTGACCGGGTGTATACATTCACGGAACGATGAAGTCCTGGTTACTCCGTATACCAAAATTGATTTCACATCCGGGGAAGAATCCCGCGAATTTGTCATATCTTCCAATTTCCTCTGGAATATTGAAATATCAGACACCTGGATCACCATCAATCCCCTTAAAGGATACGGCGATAAAAACATAACCGTAACGGCAGCTGCCAATACGAATCTGGCTCCCCGTCAAACTTCTTTTTTTATTGCTGGAGAAGAAACCCGCCGGGAAATAACCATAACACAGGCCGGGGAAGCACCGGCCCTTTCCATTGACGCCACTCAAAAAACCGTCACCGCGGACGGTGATACGTTGTCCGTTGGTGTTACTACCAACGTGGAACTGAATGTGGCCATAGAAAAAGACTGGATCACGTTTGTGAAAACCAAAACCATTTCCACAAACAGATACATATTTAATATAGCACCCAATACCACCCTGGAACAGCGGTCCGGCCGCATTGAGTTTTCACAGAAAAACGGTTCTTTGTCCGCCATGCTTACCATAACACAAAACGGAGAAAACCCCAACTTTGAGATTGAAACAAATGTAGTGGAGGTCACGGCAGCAGGGGGCGAAGCTAAATTTACAGTGGTTTCCAACATAGACTGGAACGCCGCGAGCGAAACACCATGGATACACATTACCGGGACCCGCCTTATGGAACCGCATGACTGTGTCTTCACGGTCGATCCCAATATGCGTGTGGAGCCCCGCCAGGGATCAATTACCGTTTTTGCCCCGGATCATCCTGAACTGGGTGAAACAACGGTTAACGTAGAACAGGAAGGAGCCGAACCGGTTGCGGTCCTGACTCCGGAAGCATTGGAAGGCGTTCCCGCTGCCGGCGGCACGTATACGGTTGCCGTGGAAGCCAATTTTGACTGGGAAGAAGACCTCTCGCAAACTGACGGATGGGTATCCAATGTGGTTCAATTATCCAACGGGCTACAGATTACCATAGATAAAAACCAGGACGTAGAACCCAGGAACACCACCTTGCAGGTCGTCCGGCAGGACGGAACATACTCCAAAACCATTAATATCAGCCAGCTGGCCGGTGAAAGGCAAGTTATATTGCCTCCTCAGGAATCCATTTCCCCGGTTCCGGCAGCAGGCGGTTCACTGGGGATCCCGGTCGTTGCCAACGTTCCCTGGGATGGCGGCGTATCTGCGAATTGGCTTGAAGTGGTTGAAACAAAAGGACTGGAAACAAAAACCATAATGTTACAGGTCAGTCCCA
>JBAZHT010000129.1:0-2955 GCA_041652255.1 Bacteroidales bacterium | reverse complement strand
TTGCTACAATAAAAAAAAACATTACCTTTGCACCCCTTCAGTTTATTTATTAAGACTTCGTAGCTCAGTTGGTAGAGCAAATGACTCTTAATCATTGGGTCGAGGGTTCGAGCCCCTCCGAGGTCACAAATGAGACATCTTCTCTTTACCTTATTGCTGGTTTTTCCTGTCCTGCCTCTTGCATCACAGGTTTATCACATCAAACCGGCAGATTTCCTCCAAATGGTAACGGATAATCATCAGGCACAAGTTCTTGATCTGCGGGATGCACGGGAATACGAATTCAAACACATTCCCGGAGCCGTAAATATTCAGCCCACAGACAGATTCTTTCTGGAGGACGTTCGTACTCAACTATCTGCCTCGGATACCTTATTTATATACTGCCGGATTGGGAAAGTGAAAGACGTGGCTGCACTCCTGTTAAAAAACGGATACCGCGTGATCTACAACCTGAAAGGCGGATCGGTAGCCTGGGATACATACCTGGCCAAAGAAAAACAGAGAAAGAAACAAAGGGATTATTGAGGATCCGCTCCACGGTTGAATTCCCTCATCCAGGCAACGCGCGAGGCCTCTTGCTCAGCATCTTTTTTGGAAGACCCACAGCCTGTTCCCAGAACGGTTCCGTCCACAACCACCTGGGCCCGGAATATGGCCTGCTTACCGTTTTCCTGGGGAAGTGTATGGACGCGGAAAGAAAGCTGTTTGCCTTTTTTCTGGGACCTTTCCACCATACGGGATTTATAATCCGTTTCGGTACATTCCAGTTCCTGCCAGTCAACCTGTGTAAACAAATATTCCAACAATACTTTCTTACATTTTTTGAACCCGATATCCAGAAATATTGCCCCGGCCAGCGCTTCAAGCATATTGCCCCCGATATTGCGAAAATGGGCTTCTTTGCCTTTTATTTCCATCCATTCGCGTAAATCCGAGTGTTTTGCCATCCGGTTCAGGGAATCACGGCTCACGATCCTGGAACGCATCTGTGTCAGATAACCTTCATCTCCCGAAGGGTAACGCAGGTATACGGCCTCTCCCACAACCGCACCTAAAATGGCATCTCCCAGGAATTCCAGCCTTTCGTTGGAATCTTCATCCCGCGAAACGGCTGAACGGTGAGTCAGCGCTTTTTTGTAAAGTTCAAGATCTTTTGGGAAAAAGCCAAAGCAATCGTACAGGGCTTGTTTCAGCTCCCTGTCTTTTGGATCTTTATCCGCTTTGCGGAATTTCATTATCAGATTTTTTTGATCAGCACACTGGAATTGTGCCCCCCAAAACCAAAGGTATTGGAAAGGGCAACCCGGACTTTTCGTTGCTGTGACTCGTTGAATGTGAAATTCAATTTGTAGTCTATAGCCGGATCTTCTTCTTTAAAGTTGATGGTTGGAGGTATTATGTCCCGTTCCATGGCACAGATACAGGCCATGATTTCTATGGCTCCGGTAGCACCCAGGGCATGACCCGCCATGGATTTGGTGGAACTCATATTCATTTTATAGGCATGATCTCCAAACAGATCCTTAATGGCTTTCACTTCCACTATATCTCCCAGAGGTGTCGCAGTGCCATGCAGATTGATGTAATCTACATCTTCCGGTTTCAGCCCCGATTCACGGATGGCTTCTTCCATCACCCGGCGTGCTCCGTCTCCATCAGGATGCGGAGCCGTAATGTGGTAGGCATCGGCTGTCATTCCCGAGCCTCCAATTTCGGCGTAAATTTTGGCACCCCTGGATTTTGCATGTTCGTATTCTTCAAATACCAGAATGCCGGCGCCTTCTCCCATAACAAAACCGTCACGTGTCCTGTCCAGGGGACGTGAAGCGGTCATGTATTCTTCGTTGTTTGTTGAAATGGCCCTGGAGGCATTAAATCCCCCTATGCTGGCTACGTTGATAGGAGCTTCGCTGCCCCCGGTAATGATGATATCTGCCTTTCCCATACGAATGAGGGTAAAGGCATCGCTCATGGCATGATTGGAAGTGGAACAGGCAGAAACGGTAGCGTAATTTGGTCCGCGAAAACCGTATTTCATGGAGATCATCCCGGAAGCAATATCGGGGATCATCATGGGGACCAGGAAAGGGCTGAATCGGGGGACCTCCCCGCCTTCATAAAACGCTTTCATTTCTTTGAGCAGCGTTTCTATACCTCCGATCCCGGATCCTACCACTACACCTGCCTTGTTTTTGTCTATCGCATCCAGATCCAGACCGCTGTCTTTCACGGCTTCTTCCGTCGCAATAAAAGCATATTGTGTAAATGGATCGTTTCTACGGGCTTCCCGTTTGTCCAAACCGAATTTTTCCGGATCGTAATCTTTGATCTCGCAGGCGAAACGTGTTTTAAACAGTGAAGCGTCAAAACGGGTAATCCATCCGGATCCGGACTTCCCGGCCACCAGGTTGTCAAAATACTCCTGAACATTATGACCAAGGGAATTGATTGTCCCAATTCCGGTAATAACTACCCGTCTGAGCTCCATGTGTAAAAATTATTCGGCTTTAGTGTTTTCTTCTATGTATTTGATTGCGTCGCCGACTGTGGAAATTTTTTCAGCGGCCTCATCAGGAATATTGATCCCGAAAGCTTCTTCAAATTCCATAATCAATTCTACGGTATCCAAAGAATCCGCACCCAAATCATTTGTAAAGTTAGCAGTGGGGGTTACTTCGTTCTCATCTGCACCCAATTTGTCCACGATGATTTGCTTAACTTTTTCTTCAATGTTAACTGCCATAATTCAGTGATTAGTTAATAAATATGTAGTTTTTCAGCAAAATTCAACGAACTTTGCAGCGAACAAAGTAAAATAATTTATTCCAAATAACGAAATCCGCAACGTTTTTTATAACTGACCATGAAAAGTAACATACCCTACAAAGTCTGTTTCATTCTTTGGGCTATTTTCATTTTTACCCCTAACGGGCTATTGTCACAAGTATCCCG
>JBAZHT010000128.1:0-3083 GCA_041652255.1 Bacteroidales bacterium | reverse complement strand
GTATGATTCCGACCTGAATCACAGTAATATGGTTGATTTGCTGAAAAAGAACAGGCAGAAAGACAGGATGCTGCAATACACAGGGACGGGGATACAGCGGGATGACGTGCAATTCTCACTGGAAGGACATCCTCTGAAAGTATGCGGCTCCCAGGGACAACAAAAAACCTACCTTCTGGCGCTAAAACTGGCCCAGTTTGCTTTAATCCGTCAGATGAAGGAACTGGCTCCCATCCTTTTGCTGGACGATGTTTTTGATAAACTGGATGCACGCAGGGTATCCCATTTGCTGCATTTGGTGGTGGAAGACGGTTTTGGCCAGATATTTCTGACGGATAGCAATAAAGTCAGGATAGAGGAGCTGATCCATGCTCTGGGAGGACCACATACAATATACAGTGTAAAAGGAGGCGTTTTTACTCATGAAAAGACAAAAGACTAAAACATTACAGGAGGTGCTGGACCAAACCCTGGAAGAAACCGGTTTGCGGGAAGGGTTGGAAACGCTGCGTCTGCATCATGCATGGGACGAGCTCATAGGCGAAACGGCAGCCCGGGAATGCGGGGAGCGGTCTTTCCGTGACGGGGTTTACACCGTAAGGATCAAATCTTCCGTTCTGCGTTGCCAACTGGACATACAGAAAACCTTTCTGATGGGGAAACTGAATGCCGGTCTGAAAAAAACCGTTGTGAGGGAACTCATTATACGTTGATTGTGAACAGCATACCACATATTTTAGCAGACGACCAGATTCCTTTTCTGGAAGGAATTCCGCCCCGACTGGCCCGGATAACGCGACTTCCCGGATCTCTGATTGATAAGGAAGCCGTCAAAGCGGTTGATGTCCTTCTTGTTCGCACCAGGACCCGTTGCGATGCATCCCTGCTGGAAAACAGTCACGTTTCTTTTATAGGTTCTGCCACCATAGGTACGGATCACATTGATATCCCCTATTGTGAATCGCGCGGCATTAGGGTGGTCAATGCACCCGGTTGTAATGCCGGGGCTGTCATGCAATACGTTTTCACTGCCCTGGAAGCATGGGCTGCAAAAAAAAACCGGGATCTTTGCGGCAAAACGCTGGGCGTCGTGGGTGTGGGAAATGTGGGGAAGAAAGTGGTGGAACTGGCCAATCATCTGGGCATGCAAACCCTTTTGAACGACCCTCCCAGAGCTCTTGCCGAGGGCTCCGCCGGTTTTGTTCAACTTGCCGAGTTGCTCACGCACGCCGATATCGTCACCCTGCACGTCCCCCTTGCCCCGGATACACGCGGTATGGCAGACCGGGCTTTTTTTTCTTCCATGAAGAAAGGTGCCTGCCTGGTGAATACTTCCCGTGGAGAGGTCGTAGACGAAGAAGCATTGAAAGATGCCGCAAAAGATATGGGAGGCATAATCCTGGATGTATGGCAGAACGAACCGCATATTGATATTGGAACCCTGCAGATCACCGACATTGCCACGCCGCATATTGCCGGTTATTCTCTGGAAGGGAAGAAAAATGCCTCACAAACTGTGATTCGGGCGCTGGCAGATCATTTTGGATGGAAGGAATTGGAAACGCATACCATTTCATTACCGCCTCCCCGGCCGGTGCCGAATGATTTGCTTTTCACCCATTGTTTTCCTATATTTGTAGAGGATAAACAGTTGCGCAGTGCTCCGCACCAATTTGAAGCATTCAGAAAAGCATATGTTTACCGCAGGGAATGGACACCGGAACAATACAGGCAATTGACTTTATGTTTACCAAAGAAGATCTGGCATTCATTGAACGCAACGGATTGATGATCAATGATATTGATACGCAACTGAACATCTTTTCCCGGGGGATCCCGCCCCTTGACATAATCGGTCCTGCCGTTCCCGGCAACGGGATCGTCTGTTTTGACAAAACACAACAGGAAGAACTGGTGACCCGTTACGATCAATGGAACGGAAGCCGAATCAAATTTGTGCCCGCTTCGGGAGCCGCCAGCCGTATGTTTAAGGACCTGTTCGCAGCGGCCGGTACGCTCCGAAACAATGAAAAAGCAGATATTCCCGGATCTGTACAAACCTTCTTCGGACATATTGAGGAATTTGCCTTTTATTCCGTCCTTTCACAACAGAAAGGATTTGATTTGAGAGATCCGTTGAAGATCCTTTCGCTATTGCTGGAGAAAGAGGGATTGAACTACGGATCTTTGCCAAAAGGATTGATCCCGTTCCATAAATATTCCGGCGGACCTCGTACCCCGTTCCAGGAACACCTCGTAGAATCGGCACTGTGCGATACCCCGGCCGGAGAAACAGTAAACGTTCATTTTACAGTATCTCCGGAACACAAATCGTTGTTTGCAGACCTTTTGGAAGAAATACGCGGGGATTTCCAAAGAAGGTTCGGGATGGATCTCCATGTAACTTTTTCCACCCAGAATCCTTCCACCAACACCCTGGCTGTGGATAGGCATAACAGGCCGTTCCGTACGGACGACGGTTCCCTGGTCCTCAGACCGGGCGGTCACGGGGCCCTGTTGGAAAATCTGAACACCCTGACACAGGACATGGTTTTTATCCGGAACATTGACAATGTAGTCCCGGAAGCGTTACTGGAACCGGTCATACACTGGCGCAAAGTGCTTGGCGGGTACCTGCTCAGGTGCAGAAGGCAGGTATATAAATATATAGGTGAACTGAAAGATCATGCCGCTCCGTTACGTTTAAGGGAAATGGCCGATTTTTTAGAGCAGGAATTCGGAATTACCCATCCTCCCATGGAAGAAGAAGAATTCCGCTCCTATTTGTTCTCTAAACTGAACAGACCTGTCCGTGTATGTGGTATGGTACGTTCTACCGGAGAACCGGGTGGAGGACCATTCCGGGTAAGGGACAAGGACGGTTCGGGCTCGTTACAGATTCTGGAAAGTGTACAGCTGAACGGGAAAAAATATGATTCCACGCATTTCAATCCGGTTGACATCGTTTGTTCTTTCAAAGATTACGACGGAAAGGTATACAATTTGCCGGATTTCAGGGATGACGATGCGGGTTTTATTTCGTATAAAAGCCTGGAGGGAAGAGAGTTAAAAGCTCTGGAATT
>JBAZHT010000127.1:0-3163 GCA_041652255.1 Bacteroidales bacterium | reverse complement strand
GGAAGCTTGGGGTGCCTGAAGTTCGTGACCGCAAGGAGCGACCTAGGGCAAAACAGGTAACTGGGGCTAAGTCGTAACAAGGTAGCCGTACCGGAAGGTGTGGCTGGAACACCTCCTTTTTGGAGCAAGTTTCGTTACGTGTTCTGCTCTTTTCTTCCAATCTTTTTATTATTCAGTCCCGTAGCTCAGTTGGTTAGAGCACTACACTGATAATGTAGGGGTCAGCGGTTCAACTCCGCTCGGGACTACTGCATAGCGCTACGGGGATATAGCTCAGTTGGCTAGAGCACCTGCTTTGCAAGCAGGGGGTCGTCGGTTCGACTCCGTCTATCTCCACAACAAGAAATACCTGATTTCAGGTGTTTCTTTTTTTTTACCTTTATGGTATGAAAGCCAAACAATTGCTGATACCTTCAGGCGCAGCCATAGGTCTGACGCTTGTACCTATACTGATATTATCCTGTAAGCAGGATGAGCAAACCAACAACAAACCGGTGAACATTCTCTTTATCATGAGTGATGATCATTCCTATCAAACCATCAGTGCATACGGTCACGGGCTTAACAGTACTCCTAATATTGACAGGATTGCCAATGAAGGGATTCTCTTTACCAATAGTTATGTGGCCAATTCCCTTAGCGGGCCTTCACGTGCCTGCCTTTTGACAGGTAAACACAGTATTGCTAATGGGTTTACGGATAACGGTACCATTTTTGACGGAGACCAGCAGACATTTCCAAAACTACTGCAGAAAGCAGGCTACCAGACAGCTATAGTAGGTAAATGGCATCTGGGTTCTGAACCACAGGGTTTTGATTACTGGAACATCCTCATAGGACAGGGTCAGTATTATGCGCCAAGGTTTATAGACAACGGGGACACTACGGTTATTCAGGGCTACGCAACTCAGATTACAGCGGATTTGACGATTAAATGGCTGGAAGAAATCCGGGACAAGGAAAAGCCTTTCATGCTGATGATGCACAACAAAGCCCCACACAGGCCGTGGCAGCCCGATATTCAGGATCTGGGAGTGTACGATGGCACGGAATTTCCCATTCCTGCTAATTTCTATGATGAGTACCATGGCCGGAAAGCAGCTGAATTGCAGGAAATGAGCATTGCCAAAGATATGACATTGGACAGGGACCTGAAAACGGGGTTTGACTGGACAGCACGCATGGCCGAATCCGAGAGGGAAGCCTGGACCCTTTATTACAACCGTGTACGGAAAGAATTTGAAACGTTGCAACTTTCCGGAAATGAACTTACAGAATGGAAATACCAACGTTATATGCGGGATTATCTGGGCTGTATCAATTCCGTGGATCGCAATGTGGGGCGTGTGTTGGACTGGCTGGAAGCTAACGGCATGCTTGAAAACACCATAGTTATATATACTTCTGACCAGGGTTTTTACATGGGTGAACACGGGTGGTTTGACAAAAGATTTATGTATGAAGAGTCATTCCGAACGCCGCTTGTGATCCGGATTCCGGAAGGATTAAGGGGAACCTGCACGCAGTTGGTGCAGAACATTGACCTGGCCCCTACATTCCTGGATATCGCCAATGTTCCCATACCTGAAGACATGCACGGCATATCCATGCTTCCCCTCTTGCAGGGCAAAAAAAAGGGAAAACACAGGGATGCCCTGTATTACCATTATCACGAGTTTCCGGCTGAACACATGGTCCGAAAGCATTACGGTATACGTGATCGGCGGTACAAACTGATCCGGTTTTATGACAACGGGACAGATACCGGGGACCGCAGGGGGATCAAAGACTATGAAAAAGCAGAGATTCGTTTGGATGAGTGGGAATTGTACGATATGCAGGCAGATCCGTCAGAAATGAATAACATATACGACAAGCCGGGTACACGGCGTATAACCCGTTTATTAAAGCGTAAACTTGAAAAACTGCGTCTGCAGTATGGGGAACTTTAACCGGGAATCCATTCCTTTTAAATATGCACAGGAAGCACTCGGACAAAGAATTGTCGGAGTGATGATCAAGCCTGTAGGTGCATCGTGTAACCTGGATTGCACGTATTGTTATTACCTGGACAAGAAAGATCTATACGACGGTAAAATTGCCAGAATGAATATTCAGCTGCTGGAGAAATTTACTGAACAGTATATTGCAGCAAATCTGCAGGCAGATGAAATATCCTTTTGCTGGCATGGAGGAGAACCGCTATTGGTCGGGTTGGATTTTTTCAAAAAGGCTGTTTCCTTTCAAAAAAAATTTAACCCCGGTAAACAGATCAGCAATTCTTTGCAGACCAACGGAACGTTGATTGACCGGGAATGGGTGGATTTGTTTCTTGAAAACAATTTTCTGGTGGGTGTTTCCATTGACGGTCCGCAGGCAATACACGACTCATACAGGCGGGACAAACGCGGCCAGGGCACGTTTACAGAAGTTTTGAAGGGTATTGAAATGATGTACAAAGGCGGAGTGCAGTACAACACCCTGACTACAGTCAACAATATAAACCAGGATCACGGCGGAGAAATATATCTCTTTTTGAAATCAATCGGGAGTTATCACATGCAATTCTTACCGGTTCTTGAGTATGTGACTTCTGTTACAGGGAAGCAAAAAGACCGACCGGTCATAGTTCCACCCGGAACCCCCGGATCTTACCCGGCATCATGGTCTGTATCTGCTGAAAAATATGGGAATTTTCTGTGTGAAATATTTGATCTGTGGAGCACAGGTGATACAGGGATCCGGTTTCTTCCGTTTTTTGAAGCCGTTCTTGCCAATTACCTGGGAATACCACCCGGGATATGTGCCTGGTGTGAGACATGTGGCAATAATGTAGTCATGGAATGGAACGGAGATGTCTACCTCTGTGACCACTTCGTATATCCGGAATACAAGATCGGGAACATTTCTGACATGTCTTTTTCCCAAATGGCTGGTTCAGAAATGTTGTTCCGTTTCGGATTGGGAAAAAGGAACGGTTTGCCGGACAAGTGTTTTCATTGTCCTTATTACAGGTTGTGCTACGGAGAATGTCCAAAGCACAGGTTTTTAACTACTGCAGACGGCCAACCGGGTCTGAATGCTTTGTGTGAAGGATATAAGAAATTTTTCGCACATACGGAACCCTGGTTCAAATCGATGTTACAACAATAGCCGTTCTTCT
>JBAZHT010000126.1:0-3394 GCA_041652255.1 Bacteroidales bacterium | reverse complement strand
GGTGTGAGACATGTGGCAATAATGTAGTCATGGAATGGAACGGAGATGTCTACCTCTGTGACCACTTCGTATATCCGGAATACAAGATCGGGAACATTTCTGACATGTCCTTTTGCAAAATGGCTGGTTCAGAAATGTTGTTCCGTTTCGGGTTGGGAAAAAGGAACGGTTTGCCGGACAAGTGTTTTCATTGTCCTTATTACAGGTTGTGCTACGGAGAATGTCCAAAGCACAGGTTTTTAACTACTGCAGACGGCCAGCCGGGTCTGAATGCTTTGTGTGAAGGATATAAGAAATTTTTCGCCCATACGGAATCCTGGTTCAAATCGATGTTACAACAATAGCCGTTCTTCTGGGGTGTATAGCATTTTCTCCAGAAGCGGCTGAAGGGCATCCCTGAAAATATAAATCATAAGAATTACCAACAGGAGAAAAATAAACAGGGTCAGCAATACCCAGGGCCATTTCCTGTCTTTTTTCAGTGGGGGGGGAGCGACATCCTGTTTTTTAACAGGAACATCAACTGTTTGTGAAGGAGGTGTTGAAAGTTCGCATATCACTTTGGATGGTATTGGCAGCGGACTTAAAGAAAGAGGGACCAGTCCGAATCCGTTAGGGTTTACCGGAACATTTTTGTCCATTACAAAAAAGACATCACCCTCCTTTGTTCTTCTGAGTTTCCCAAATCCTTCCAGGGTTACTGATTTTTCTTTGGATAATTTTTTTGAGATCTCAGACAACAATTCATTCAGTTCGTCTTTTGAACCGATTGCTTTTTCCAGCAGTTGGTCGTTCCAGGTCTCAGTCTCTTTAAAAGAGATGCGTCTTCCGGGAGGCATCAGAACGTGCGAATCGCGGGTAAGAGTAGCCGGGGTTTCTTCAGCCATGAAGCTGCCCATATCGCCCAGCGATACCCGGTTATGTTTACGTAACAATTCTATGCAATGTGAGGCGAGAAGGGATGTATCCATATAATCAGCAAATTTATACTTTTTTTGGTAAAGATTTTGCTGGTTCAGGAAAAACCGTTTATATTTGCACTCCCGAAACGGAAAAAATTCCTCATTAGCTCAGTTGGTTAGAGCACCTGACTGTTAATCAGGGGGTCCAAGGTTCAAGTCCTTGATGAGGAGCAAAAAGAGTTCGACTATTTGTCGGACTCTTTTTTTGTGTTGTATTTCAAATAATTGTATTACATTTGCAATACATAAAATTGCAAATGATATTACTATGAATACAGCATCTATTTCGTCAACAAAAACAACTACGTCCTTCAGGCTCAATGCCGAACTGGTACAACGTCTACGTTCTCTTGCAAAGAGAAATAACAGGAGCCTGAATAATTACATAGAAACCATTCTATTCGATTTTGCTTACAGCGAGCCGAACGATGAAACCATAGAAGCCATTAACGAAGCCAGAAGTGGAAAGAGGCTGGACAGATTTGATATGGCGGAGTTGGACAATATGATTTCGAAGCTATAGTATGTACACAATCGAGCAAGGAATGAAATTCAAGAAGGACCTGAAGAAATATTCTAGCGACAAAGAGAAGTTGGTAGCATTGAGAGAAGTGATTCGCTGCCTCGAAATGACAGGCACTGTTCCGCTCGAATACAAGCCTCATGCCCTCAAAGGAGAATATGATGGTACAATAGAATGCCATATCAAAAGTGACTTTCTACTGATTTGGATGGACGCGGCTGCTAACACTATCAAACTACTAAGACTTGGAAGTCATTCTGAGTTGTTCAGATAGCCATTCAGAATTCTCATCAATAAATTCCACCAACATACAGAAATCTTTCCAAAGGTTCAAGATTGGTCCTCTATGAGGAGCCACAGTTAAAAGCACTTACGAAAAAAGCGTAGGTGCTTTTTTATTGAAAAATATTACCTTTATCTGCTAAACCAAGTAGTTGTGATGATAGAAACAACAAGCCTGACCAAAAAATACGGAGAGCTTACCGCTGTGGACAACTTGAATTTGTCCATTGCCCGTGGGGAATTGTTCTCACTATTGGGTTTGAACGGGGCCGGAAAAACTACGACCATAAAAATGCTTTGTTGTCTGATTAGACCTTCCCAAGGTAGTGCACAGGTAATGGGGAAGGACCTGGTGAGAGATTCCTTTTACATCAAACAGCGAATAAACGTATGCCCCCAGGAAACGGCCGTTGCCCCAAACCTCACCGTTCATGAGAATCTGAAAATGATAGCTGGCGTATACGGTCTTTCAAAAAACAGTATGGCTGTCAAAATAAACGAAATGATTAAAATGTTCAGCCTGGAGGAAGTAAGGAACAAAAAAGCAAAAATACTTTCCAGAGGTATGCAGCGCAGGCTGAGCATAGCCATGGCTCTGATAACGGAACCCCGGATCCTGTTCCTGGATGAACCTACACTGGGTCTGGATGTATTGGCACGCAGGGAGTTATGGGCAATCATTACAAAATTGAAAGAGACCGCCACCATCCTTTTAACCACCCACTATATGGAAGAAGCAGAGGCGCTCTCCGATAGAGTAGCGGTTATGATCAAAGGAAAAATCAGGGCAAGCGGTACCGTGAAAGAACTGTTGGAAATGACCGGTACCCGGAAACTGGAAGATGCATTTATTCAGCTTAATCAGAAGGAGGCCTGAATGAAATACACTTATTTTGCCGGCCGTAATTCCAAAGAAATACTCAGGGACCCCTTCTCCATGATCCTGGCAGGAGTATTACCCGTGATCTTTATTGTCCTGTTTTCTGTCATTTCCCGGAATGTCCCTATGGAAGTATTTCAGCCGGTAAACATTGTCCCGGGACTGACCATATTCGGTTTTACTTTTATCACCATGTTCCTGGGACTGCTCATAGCCAAAGACAAAAGTTCTTCTTTTTTAACAAGGCTGTTCGTTTCCCCCTTAAAACCATGGGATTTCATCATGGGGTATTTCGTTCCTGTATTGCCCATGGCAATCATCATAGCTGTGAGCTGCCTGTTAACCGGTCTGTTTGTAGGGGTGCCACTTTCCGTAAAGCTTTTATACACATTCTTTTCATTTATTCCCTTCGTACTTTTTTCCGGTTTTCTGGGGATATTCCTGGGTACAGTATGCCGGGAAACTCAGGTGTTGGCCGTCGGCAATATATACGTTATAGCCAGTCCCCTTCTGGGCGGGGCCTGGATGGACCTGAATATACTGGGAGAAACATTAAAGAAAATAACGGATTTTAACGGATTTCTTACCCTTTTCTCATGCCATAGAAGCTTCCCGTATTGTATTGTCGGGCCGCCCGGATCCTGTTTGGATTCACCTGGGAGTTGTCTGTCTGTATGCCCTTGTATTTTTTATTCTGGCGGTATTCTTTTTTTGCAGAAAAATGAGATCAGATAACGGATAAATGCC
>JBAZHT010000125.1:0-3479 GCA_041652255.1 Bacteroidales bacterium | reverse complement strand
TTGAAGAAACCAGTTTCAGCTTCATAAAAGACACTACCAAAGCTGCTGCCGGCAATGTAAGCATCCAGATTAACAAACTGCAGGAAGCAGGCTATATCACTGTAAAAAAGACATTTAAAAACAACTACCCGAACACTGCGGTTTCCTTAACAGATAAAGGCAGAAATGCGTTTGAAGAATACGTAAAAAACCTTCAGAAATACATTCATCCCAAATAGTAATTTTTCTAGATGTTTGTAAGATAACTATTTAGTATTTATATTTGCAGTTCCGAAACAGCCATTTCCGAAACGGCTGTTTCGGAAATATTCGTTATGTAAATACAAATAGTTATGAAATTCTTTGACAGGGCAAACGAAATCGCTTCTCTTCGCGAAGTACGCGAACAGGCAAAGAACAACGCACAATTTACGGTGGTTACAGGCCGCCGTCGCGTTGGGAAAACGTCGTTAATACTCAAGGCATATGAGAATGAGCCCATCTTGTATTTTTTTGTGGGACGAAAGACAGAGAGCGAATTGTGTGAATCGTACCGGAACGAGATAGAACAGAAATTGGGTGTCCGTACCCTGGGAACGCCTGATAATTTCTCTGAGATTTTTGAATATCTGATGAACTATTCACAAGAACAGTCGTTCACTCTCTTTGTGGATGAATTCCAGGAGTTTTTCAGAGTGAATAAATCTGTATTCAGCGACATGCAACGCATATGGGACTTGTATCACATGAAATCAAAAATGAATCTTCTGGTCTGTGGGTCAATCCATTCATTGATGTCGAAGGTTTTCAGGGATGCGAAAGAGCCACTGTACGGTCGTCAGACACAGTTTCTGAGCATAAAACCGTTTACCCCATCGGTGCTGAAAGACATCCTGGCAGGATACAATCCACACTACAAAAATGAGGACTTGCTGGCCCTGTACGCCTTCACGGGCGGCGTTGCTAAATATGTACAGTTACTTATGGATCACGGATCAACGACTAAGAAAAAGATGATAGACACCATGGTTCGTGAAGACTCCATATTCATTGGTGAAGGAAAGACTGTGCTCATAGAGGAATTCGGGAAGGATTACGGTATTTATTTCTCAATCCTTTCTGCTATTGCCCGAGGCAGAAATTCACGTTCCGATATTGAGAATGTCATAGGAAAGGAGATTGGCGGTTACCTGACCAAACTGGAAACCGATTACTGTCTGATCAGTAAAAGACAACCAGTGTTTGAAAAGAGTTCATCAAAGAATGTTCGCTATGCCATAGACGACAACTTTTTAATTTTTTGGTTCAGGTTTATCTATAAATACAATTACATTCTTGAAATTGGTGGCTATGACCAGGTTCGGGCAATAATTGACCGAGATTACGAAACATTTAGCGGGATGGCTTTGGAACGGTATTTCCGCAATATCCTCATTGAGCAGAAGCAATTCACCCGGATCGGGGGTTGGTGGAACAGAAAGGGCGAGAACGAGATAGACATAATAGCTGAAAACGAGCTTTCAAACGCAGCTGTTTTCTATGAAGTTAAGCGTAAGGCAGGGAATATAAGTATGGATACACTGAAAGTAAAAGCCGCTAATTTCATGAAATTGACCGGCAAATTTCAGGACTACAACATTTCATACCTTGGGTTATCGATGGAAGATATGTAAGCTGCAGTTGCTATCTGCTCCGGAGGGTTGCTTTATGATTGGGCTGACCAGGCGCGAAAACACTCCAAAAACGCGCCTGGTGCGCATGTTTCAAGCCTAAACGTAGCTGAGAAACGTAAAAATCCAATGCAACACCAGAACCTGACCTAAAAAAAAGGCAAAACTTCAGGCTTTCCTTTACAATACTCAAAATTATTCACTATTTTTGTTCTGATGAAAAACCCTACGAACAACGACCATTCTATCAATCCTGTTCCTGATCCGCATCCGATGAACTACATTCCTCCCCGCATTACCATCCTGGAAATTGCCATGGAAAAGGGCTTTGCCGGCTCTTCCGGATTATCTGGTGTATCCGATTGGGAATCCAGCGGTTGGTAATTGGTCCCTAAAACCTGATTCTCAATGAATTTCTTAAAAAACACGGGAGCCGCGTTTCTCCTGTTATTTATTATTACGTCCTGTACTCCACACCAGGAGCCGGAACCCGGTATAACCACCGGCACCCTGATCTCCATTAACGGTTCCATGGAAGAACCGGGTACCCGCACTACACTTTCCGAAGGCATCCACACCAATTGGGTCTCGGGCGACTACATCGGTCTTTTCTCGGTCCGGGGCAGTACCTGGTACAACAACAGCCCTTACAGGGCCCAAAACTCGGCAAGCACCTCTGAATTCACAGGTGAAATGGAATGGGGAGCCGCTTCCACCTCTCACACTTTTTACGCGTATTACCCCTATGACGGTGGCTCAAATACAGCCACTGCCGTGCCTTTTTACCTTTCTTCCGTTCAATTTCAGTCCGGAGCGAACAGCACATCTCATATAACCGGGGGAGTTGATTTTTTGATTGCCGAGCCGGTGACGGTGCTTTCTCCGCCGGAAGTGGGTGCGATTTCACCTGCAGTGGGCCTGACATTCAATCACTTGTTCTGTCTTATAGAATTTCAGGTCATTGGGATGGGGTCGTTGTCCGAAGTATTGCTTATGGGATCAGCCGCCTTGACTTGTGGTGCCGCAACAGTTGACATCACACAAGATCCCGGGGACGGTAACTATTCTGTCAACATCTCACCCGGTCATGAGAATCCTTATGCCAGCGTTAGATTAAGCAGTTCCGTCAGTTTGTCATCTGAAGATCCGGTAAGCATTTACATGTTGGTGTTGCCCGGAACACACGAAACAACCAGTATTCATTTCAATATCGATGGCGGTGAATATGTCTTGGAAAAAACGCCTCCGGCAGGTGGGTTCAAAAGCGGTCAGAAGTACGTGGTTACTGCAGATAGGATTGAAATGGACTACCGTGGGACCTGGTATTAATAATACCTCCCGGGGCAGATAGGACAAGGGAAATCTCGGCGTGTTTTAAAAATTTCCCGTGGCTATCTGCACCGATAAAGTTAAGTGAAACGCTTTCGATGGCATTTATTTGATTGACCAGGTACGAAAACTGGGCAAAAGTGTACTTGGTGGGCATGTTTTAGGGCTGACCAGGTACGAAAAACCCCTAAAAGTGCGCCTGGTAGGCCTATTCCGGGGCTGATCGGGTGCAAGATGCCGGGAAAGCCTCCCGCTGAGCTGGGCTGCAATGCCTCCAACTCGGCAAGAAGGCCCTTCTTTTAAAGTCTGGTGTTCATTGTAAAACCCTGTATTGCACAACATATTCAACAATTTTATAATATTTTGTTGATTTTGTTGTGCATTTTACTATATTTGTAAATCCTAAATAATCCAGGCCATGAGAACGCTTTATCAGAAATATGAAACGCTATTACAAAACACTCCCACCGTTTTTAAACGGTATTTATACAAAGAAATCAA
>JBAZHT010000124.1:0-3487 GCA_041652255.1 Bacteroidales bacterium | reverse complement strand
AATTTTTTATAAAACAATAAAAAAGCTTCCTTTATCCGGTCTCTTACCTCCCGGAATACAGACAAGACTTCTTCCGGTGTTCCTGTTGCTTTGGCCGGATCTTCAAACCCCATATGGAGTCTGTGTCTTACTTTGCCTGTGAAAAGAGGGCAACTTTCGTTGGCCTGGTCACATACGGTGATCACGTAATCCCATTCACGGTCTAGGTATTCGTCTACACTGGCGGGGACGTTCTTAGTAATGTCAATACCTTCTTCGGCCATGGTCTTCACGGCCAGCGGATGTACTTCTTTGGCAGGTTCTGTTCCGGCAGAATGAACCGAAAGGGCCTGACTGAACGACTGCAGAAAGCCCTGTGCCATCTGGCTGCGGCAGCTGTTCCCGGTACATAAGATCAGGATCTTCATGAGCATTCGATCTTTTTAAGGTCGTTAAAAAAAACGCCGAACAAATCACGCGCTACATCCCAGTTTTCTTTATTGATACAATACCTTACCTGGGGAGGTTTGATCTCTCCCTGGATCAGTCCGGATTCTTTCAAAACGGTAAGATGTTGTGATACCGTTGCCTTGGCAATGGGCAGTACATCGTGGAGATTGCCGAAAAAACAACATTCGCGTGCTGCCAGGAACTCCAGGATGGCCACCCTTGCCGGGTGAGCCAACGCTTTGGCGTACAGCGCAATTTGGTGATGACGGGACGTGTAGTCGATCTTTTCCATAAACACAATAATATGTCAGTTCGCAAATATACGAACAGTTCGTAAAAGCACAAACAAACAATAATTTTTTGTCAGGACCCGTTCTTTTCGGCCATGTTCAGCCAAGAGACGGTCTGATGGGGAAAATGTTCACGGCCGAGTATCTCTTTGTAAAGCGCCGGCCGCCTGGCGTTTTTGTAGCGTGTGCCTCCGGCCAGAAGGAGTTTTTCCCTTGTAATATTTGCCGAGGCAAAGCCGTCACCCAATTCCCGGCATTCGGCCAGGATATCCCCGAAGGGATCCAGGATCATGGAACATCCGTTTTTCAATTGATCGTCATCCATGCCTATGGGGTTTGAAAATACCACGTAAATACCATTGTCGTATGCTCTTGAAGGAAGCCATTTCATAAGCCAAGTACGGCCTTTCATACCATCGAATTCCAATCGTAACGAGGTGGGATCGGTCTGGCGATTTTTCCACAGGGCAGGGTCTACAAACCCGGCTCCGGGCCTGGTAGACGGAGTGCACATGGTCACGTGCGGCATGAAAATGATCTCGGCTCCCAACAGGGTAGTTGCACGTACATTTTCTATGATGTTATTGTCATAACAGATCAGGATGCCGCATTTCCAACCTTCCATTTCAAAAACGCAATACCCGTTACCCGGGGTCAGGAACGGATTGATAAAAGGATGGAGTTTGCGGTATTTGGCCACCAGACCTTCCTTGTTGACACAAACATAGGCTTTGTACAAGTTCTCAGCCTGATCTTTCTCAAACAGACCGGCCAAAACTGTGATTCCGGTTGCAGCGGCTATTTGTTGCAGCTTTCCAATGCTGTTTCCTTCAGGGATGTATTCGGCCAGGTTCAGCATTTGTTCCCGGGACAGATGACGGGCAAACGTATATCCTGTAACGGAACATTCATGAAAAGCTATAACATTTGCACCGGCTTGTGAAGCCTGCTCCGATAATTTTTCGATAACCGACAAATTATACACTTTATCGCCGCTTTTGTGTTCAAATTGCGCCGTAGCAATATTAAGAGTATTCATATTCACAAATAGTATTACATTTGAAATGCCCTGTCTGACCGATAACACGATTTCTAATATACAACAAGATGAAATATATAAAGATCTGCCTGGCCGGTTTTTTTTGCTTTTTTATGGTTTCTTGCGTCCAACAAGATAATAAAACCTTCCATGAAATCTATGGTTTGATTGAAAAAAGCAATTATTTTGCGGCCCGGGAACTTCTTGATTTTCAAAAACAAAAATTATCTGCCAGGCAGCAGCTGGTAATCGGAGCCATCCTGGACAATGCCTTTAACCGGAACAGGAGGTCACAGGAAAATATTGACCGGTTGCTTGACAGATCCCGGTTATTTCCGGACACACTTCTGTCCCGGATCTATGCCATCCGCGAAGATAATGCTGTAAAACTCTATGAGTACAGTGAAGCTGCAAGGGCAGATTCCGTCAGGTTGCATGATTTCGGGCATATATTAACTGAAACGCAAAAAAAAGACATCCAGAACAACATGACATTGTGGTCTGCGCTGTCACACGTTCCACGGCAACAAGTCATCATGGAGGGAGAAACTGTATTGGAATTGCAAAAAGACATGGCCGGACTTGACAACATAACCGTTTCGGCAGGCGGGAATACCCTGGGTTTCATATTCGATACAGGAGCGAATCTCTCCACAGTATGTTTGTCCGTTGCTGAAAAAATGGGAATGGAAATTATTCCATCGGAAATACAGGTAGGGTCAATAACCGGTGAAAAAGTAATGGCACAGCTGGCAGTTTGTCCCCACATGAATATTGGTAAGATAGTGGTTGAAAATGTTGTTTTTCTTGTTTTTCCTGACGATCAACTCTCATTCCCGCAAATTGGTTATAAGATCTCAGGGATTCTTGGTTACCCGGTGACGGGCGTCAAATGGAGTTTGACTGCGCCAGATATTTTTGTCAAACAATAAAAGCTTGTAAATCAATCGTTTCTGAAATGCCCTTTTTGGTTGGCGCAGACAAACTCCATTTCGGGCGCACTAAAAGGGGGTTTGTGGCGCAGTCAAACTCCATTTGACCCCAAATGAATAAGCCGTTCAGCTTGGATGCTCGAACGGCTTAAATATTCATTATGAAGTGCAAAGATACGCCTGTTTTTTGATAAAACAAATTTTCACGTAAAACTTTATCAACAATTTGTAAACTTTCGGGCAATCGGTATTAATATTCTATGCCTTGCCTGGCTTCTGTTCCTTTAGCGTAATAATGCTTAATTTCTTTCATTTCTGTTACCAGATCTGCCTGGGAAATTAATTCTACCGGGGCGTACCTTCCCGTTATGATCAACTCATTTTTAGGTTTTAACAAACAGACAACATCCAGAAACTCTTCCAGGGTAAACAAATTGTAATAAAGAGCAATGCAGGCTTCGTCCAAAATGATCAAACCGTACGATCCGGATTGTATAACTGATTTTACTTCCTGCAATCCGTCCCGCGCGGCCTGAATATCGCGTTCGGTGGGTTCTTTGATAATAAAACGTTCAATTCAGAATAAGGCCTGCCTTTGACGAACTGTGCAAAAAACACCTTATTCCCTGCACCGGCGGCTCGGATGGCCATTCCTATTGCTGCAGTGGTCTTTCCTTTTCCGTTACCGGTATACAACTGGATCATTCCAATGTTTTTTGCATCCAGATAATATCATAAGGAGAGCCTTTTTTTGTAATGATCTTCTGGAACCTTCCGCATTCAACAAATCCGTTTTT
>JBAZHT010000123.1:0-3643 GCA_041652255.1 Bacteroidales bacterium | reverse complement strand
TCAACGATGACTGGTCTGAACTGGCTGAAGAGCCGACACCGGTAGGAAACCTTCCTTCACCGGGTCTGATTGAAGGCCCTTACCTGTTCAAGGCCAACGGAAAATACTATATGACTTTCCCCTGGGCCCGTGAGGATACAGAGGTTCTGGCTTATTCTATGTCAGATAACATTTACGGCCCCTATGAATTCCAGGGTGTTTTTTTTGAAGAATGGCCCAACAAGTGCTGGACCAACCACCATTCCATCATCAATTTCAAGGATCAGTGGTATATCTTCTACCACCATAACGACTATTCACCTGATTTTGACAAGAACCGTTCGGTTTGTGCTGACAGCCTCTTCTTTGAACCCGACGGAAGAATCCGGATGGTGAAGCCCACCCTTCGTGGCATTGGAATCACTGAAGCTGCCTCTGAGATCCAGATGGACCGTTACTCTGAAATCAGTGAATCCGGTGCAGCCATAGCTTACCTGGATACCACCGATTATTTTGCCGGATGGAAAACCGTTTTCACCAGTCATGACGCGTGGGTACAATACAATACCGTTCAATTTGACGGTAACTGCCGCCGGGCCGTCCTCCGGATAAAAGCTCCCCTGGGAGGAAAGCTGCTTCTGCAGAGCGGGAATAAAACCCTTGCCAAAGTCAAGATACCCGCGACAGAAGACTGGAAAGAGATTACTGTTCGTGTGAAAGGTATAAAAAAAGGCATACATCATCTGACAGTGAAGTCCGTGAGTGACAATGAGACTTACCTGGACTGGCTCAGATTTACCAAATAGATAATACCATGAAGAATCTGTTGTTTTTGTTCTTTGCTTTGGCACTGTTCAGCTGCGACCAACATAATCCCGTGCTGACCATTGAAGGCGGTCAGGTCCAGGGTGTCAAAACCGATACTAAGGAAGTATATGTTTATCGCGGTATACCTTATGCTGCCCCACCCATCAAAGAATTCAGGTGGAAAGCACCTCAGCCTGTCATTCCGTGGGAAGGAGTCAGGATTGCCGATTCCTTCGGTCATCCGTCTTTTCAGGCTGCACATTATCCCGGCGGTTACACAACCGAGTGGGGATATGGCGACGAATCTGCCTATAGCGAGGATTGTCTCTATCTGAATGTCTGGACAAAAGCTCCCGGACTGACAGACAAGAAGCTTCCTGTCGCACTATGGATCTTTGGCGGGGGCCTGAGGGAAGGATGGGGATCCGAACCCGAGTTTGACGGGGAAGCCTGGGCCGGCAAGGAGGTGGTTCTGGTCACTTTCAATTATCGCGTGGGTGTTTTTGGTTTCCTGACCCACCCGGAACTTAATGAAGAAAGTCCAAACAATGTGTCGGGAAACTACGGCATTCTTGACCAGATTGAAGCCCTTAAATGGGTAAAGAAAAACATAGCACAATTTGGAGGAGACCCCGACAATGTTACCATTTTCGGACAGAGTGCGGGAGGACGCAGCACAAAGACTCTGTGCGCTTCTCCGCTTGCCCGTGGCCTTTTCAATAAAGCGATCATTATGAGTGCAAGCGGTTTGGCAACAGCGCCCGGACCTGCAGCCGCTACTGCGGCTTCAGCGGCAATGCCTTTCCGCATGCGTGCCTTTGCCCCTTTGACGCTGGAAGAATCAGCCAGGCAGACAAAAGAAGTAATGGACTGGGCAGGTCTCACAAGTCTGGAAAAAATGCGTACTGCCTCTACCGAAGTTATTTTTGCCCTGGGATCAATTTATCAGTCGGTTACGGGGAATCGTACCTGGATGTCTTCCGGAATGATTTCACCCGTAGTAGACGGTTATGTTTTAGAAGAGAGCTTTGACCAGGCAGCCGTCAATGATAACCTGGCAAATGTCCCGTATATGATTGGGTTTACCCTGAATGATATGGGTAATATGGCTCCGGGCCTTGTTGACTTTTGTTTAAATCGGGAACAGGCAGGTGATAAGGCTTATGCGTATCAGTTTGCGCGTCCTCTCCCTACAGATGGCAGGGACAATGTTCTGAAAGGAGCGTTCCATTCTTCCGATCTATGGTACGTATTCCAATCTTTCAAGAACAGCTGGAGGCCCTGGACTGAGGGTGACCGGGCCCTTTCGGAAGTGATGCTGACTGCCTGGACGAATTTTGCCAAATACGGTGATCCCAATGGACAGTATGAAGGAGCGTGGACTCCCTGCACAGCTGATACCCTAAAGTTCATGATATTCAAACTGGATGATAACGATATGGAAAATTCAGAAATGGGTGATCCATTGAAACCATGAAGAACAAAATACATGCAATAGCCCTGTTGCTGTCTCTTATTGTAATGGTTCCTGCAGCATGTTTCGGACAATTCTTTGGTGAAAGGAATATCAATAGAGACAGCCTTATCAGGGCAAGGGACAGCCTGAATAAAATTACTGTTGCTGACCGTGCCAATATGATGCGTCAGTTGGGTATTAATGAAGTAAGACCGGGACGTGACCCCAATTCCACGGATCCGGACAGGCAGCCAAACTACGACGAATTGAAGGCCAACCCGTATTGTTTCTATCCGGATCCACTCACAACGTTTGATGGGGAAAAAGTGAAAAATGCCCGGATGTGGAAAAAGATAAGACGTCCGGAACTTGTGAAAGCCTTTGAAGAAGAGATTTACGGGTGTATTCCGGATCATGTTCCTGGCGTTCATTGGAAAACGATAAAGGATGAAAAAGCAGATCTGGGAGGCATTCCGGTAGTAATACGCCAGCTGCTGGGTGTGGTGGATAATTTGTCATACCCGAACATTTCCGTTGAAATACAGGCACAGATCGTATGGCCGGAAAACGGCAGGAAAAACCTGCCTGTTGTGCTGGAGTTTTCCTGGATGATGACCGATCCCCGCCATCCGTTCGGGTCGGGAAAACCTTGGCAACAATTGGTAGTGGAGCGGGGCTGGGCTGCTGCACAGATTGTCCCCGCATCCATACAGGCCGATGGCGGTTATGGTCTGAGGGAAGGTATTATAGGATTATGCAATAAAGGGCAGCACCGTAAACCCACAGACTGGGGAACGCTCCGTGCCTGGGGATGGGGGGCATCCAAAATGATCGACTATTTCCAGACAGAAGAGCGGTTTGATGCCACCAAGGTGGCTGTGGAAGGGGTATCCAGATACGGCAAGGCAGCGTTGGTGGCCATGGCTTTCGATGAAAGAATTGCGGCAGGCTTTATCTGTTCCTCGGGAAAAGGGGGCGCCGCCGGGTGGCGCAGGAATTGCGGCGAGAGCCTCGGCAATCTGGCCTCTGACGGTGAATACAATTGGATGGCTGGGAACTTCATAAAATACGGAGCCCATCCGCTTGCCGAGGATGACCTTCCCATCGACCAGCATGAGTTGATTGCCTTATGTGCTCCGCGGCCCTGTTTTATCTCGGCAGGGAGCTTCGAGGCCGATAAATGGGTGGATATTGCCGGCATGTTCATGGCTGCTTCCAAAGCTTCGCCGGTCTATGAACTGCTGGGGAAAAAGGGACTGGCTACAGATGTGCTTCCGGTGGTGGATTTTGGATTGCTGGACGGGGAACTGGCTTACAGGCAGCACCACGGCGGTCACGAAGCCGGACCCAATTGGCCGTTCTTTTTGGATTTCTTTGCCCGTTTCATAGACTGATAACCGG
>JBAZHT010000122.1:0-3754 GCA_041652255.1 Bacteroidales bacterium | reverse complement strand
GGAAGTACCCGGTTCCCACAGGTAATGTGCATAGAGGTTTCCCGCCATTTCTGCTTCAAACCGGAATGCCCGTGGACCCGTTGTGCGACCAATCTGGAAATTGATCTGCGGGATGTAACGCATACCCGGTGCCACGGATTTCCATCCGGCAGTGGTCCACCCGCTCCATTGCCCTTTTAAGCTGATTTCGCCGGGGATCGTATCCTGCCGGATCTGCGAATAGACGGAACATAACGGCAGACAGCACAATACCAGGTAAATCCGAAAAAAGGCAGTTGTTTTCATGATTCACAGGGTTTTGTCTTGTCACCAATGCCGTAGGTAATGATACGAGTCATGTCCGCAATCATTTCATTGACATTCTCATAAAGAGGCGCAAGCTTTTTATCTGTCAGCAGGTCTATCATTTTCATGCTCATAGCCATGAGCATCTCCGGTTTAAAATCTTTGCGGAAAAACCCTTTTTCCTGGGCATCCCGGAACGCTTCCATGATCAGGATCCCGGTCTTCCCGGTAAGATCCATCATATATTCCTGTAAAGGAGAACCGTCCCGGCTGTAAATATCTTCTATGAATTCCCGGCTGATATCTGTAGTTCCTTCTATTTTCATACGCATCATGCGGCGCAATTTTTCTTCTGCAGGGATCTTTGCGTTCATGACACTTCTGAACCGATCCATACCCTCTGCAGCCGCAAGGTCCAGAATATGCCTGGCCAAAGATGTTTTGTTTTCAAAATACCGGTAAAAAGTCATTTTGCTTACTTCTGCTTTTTGGCAGATTTCTTCCACGCTCACTTTTGTGAACCCGTATTTCCAGAACAGGCTGCGCCCGGCTTCGGTCAGCCTTGTTTCGGTATTTTTTCCGGCCTGTTTTTTCATTGATGTTACTTTTTAATGTCTATGTTACGTTTTACGTAATTTTATCCAAATATAGTAACTTTTTTAATTCTGCAAAAAATATTGTTCCTTTATGTTCGCTTTCCAGGCCACCGCCTTTGTTTTTTATGAAAAAATTACGATTTATTATTCCCGATCCCTTGTTCTTGGCACTGGGCCTGACCGGGATCACGCTCATTTTGGCTTACTTTTTGGGAACAGCAGTACGTCCCGGATTGCCGGGAATTGCCGATGTGTTGGTTTACTGGACAGAAGGGTTCTGGGAATTGCTGGCTTTTTCCATGCAAATGGTTCTGATCCTGTTGCTGGGCTATATGTTGGCTCTTTCGCCAAAACCGGGATCATCCCGTTGCGGGAAACCCTTTTTTCTCCCATGAATCTGGCGGTAACCGCTGCCCTGCTTGTGTTGATGCCGCTGGCCTCGGGGCTCTTTGCACGGAAAAACGGCGGATCGGTGCCCGTTGTTCCCGGGTCTTTTGATACAGCTTCCCCTGACAATACAACGTCAAAACGTTCGCGAATATTGCCGGTTTTCGGGATTTTGCTGCTCGCCGGATTTTTCATATACACATTTACCCGCAGCGACAGCACCCTGGGATTGAACCAGGTAAACATTATTCTCTTTGCCCTTGTCCTGATAGCATTCCCGAATTCAGGCGCCCTGGGAAACGCAGCCGCCAAAGCCGTGCAAAGCACCACGGGGATTATCATCCAGTTTCCGCTTTATGCCGGGATCATGGGAATTATGAAATATTCCGGGCTTTTGGTGGTCATTACGCATTGGTTCGTGTCTGTATCCACGTCCCAAAGTTTACCTTTGTTTTCCTTTTTGAGTGCCGCTCTTGTCAATTTGTTCGTACCCAGCGGCGGCGGACAATGGGCCGTTCAGGGGCCTGTTCTGATGGAGGCGGCCGGCCTGGTAGGGGTCAATTACGCGAAAGAAGTCATGGCCATGGCCTACGGAGACCAGCTGACCAATATGTTGCAACCTTTCTGGGCACTGCCTTTGTTAGGCATCACCGGGTTGAAAGCCGGTCAGATCCTGAAGTATTCCCTGCCTTTTATGATCATCGGCACGGTTATCTACGCGCTGGCGCTTCTTGCCTAAAACCCCAGCTCTTCTTCAATGGGGGCGAGGGCTTCCAGGGATAGCTGTGCAAACTCATTGAGCGGGATCCCGATGGCTTCGCATTCCAGGATGGCTTCCCGGTTGACAGAAGCTGCAAAAATTTTTTCTTTCATGCGCTTTGTCACCGATTTTGTCTTCACACTGGAGATCTTTTTGTCCGGATAGACCAGGGCAACGGCAAAGATCAATCCGGTGATGGTCTCTCCGGCTGCCAGGGCATGCTGGAACAGGGTCGCGCGTTTTTTCTCTCCTGTGGCCTTTTCGTTGTGCATGCCAATGGCATCCAGCACCTCTTCAGACAGATCCTCCTGTTGCAGCATGGCGGCTCCTTCCGGCCCGTGCCGCAACGGATCCGCCCCGGTCAGCTCCACATCAATATCATGCAGCAGCCCGGCCATCCCCCAGACATCTTCATTTTCCCCAAACCTCCTGGCCAGCGCCCGCATTACCGCCTCTGAGGCCAGGCTGTGGGCAATCATTTTGGGATTGGCAATATGTTGGTGCAACAACTCCAGATAATATTCTCTCGATTTCATTTATTCTTCAATCAGGTAAAACACCATTTCTCCAAAAGAATCTATAGTCATTCGCAGACTTGTTTCCGTGGGGAAATCTATTACAATCTCTCCCAGCATTTCATAATCGGGAGCAATGGCAAGCGTCATCTGTTCGCCTTCTTTGTCCAGGTTAAAATAGAGTTGCAAGGGATACCCGTCACTGAGTTCTCCTCCCATAAACTTAGAATACTCCATGATCCCGTAAATGGTAAATCCCCTGTCTATGGCAAAAACCCAGTCAGGAGGCATATAAAGGGTCTCTATCGCGAGTGTGGACGTCTGATCTTCATCCTCGGGATCCTGTGCCATGTAAACATTTCCCTCAAGCCGGTTCAACAGAGCCTCCTGAGCAGCAGTATATTCAAAGGGTGTCTCCTGGATGGTGCAACCTGAAAAGAAGGCGATCCCTATCAACAAAGCAAATAGATGTAACGTTTTATTCATAATGCAATTCATCTTAAGGTTATTACAAATATACGATTCATCACGAAATTTAGTAATTTTGTTTTTATGGAATATATGAATGTCCTTGTCTGGATAGGTTTTTGTCAGGCACTTTTTGCTGCAATACTTATGTTCGCAAAAAAAGAGCGCTCAGTATCTGATAAAGTTTTATCGGCGTGGATGATGTTGTTGTCTGTTGAGTTTTTGACATGCGGCATAGACTATCATGTATTTCAAAGACCTTTATTATCAGGTTCACATTTATTGTTCAATGCTGCGTTGTACTTGTATGTCAGATCGCTTACAGAGGCAGGATTCCGCCTGAAATACGTTCAGCTTT
The DNA here is from genome assembly GCA_041652255.1 of Bacteroidales bacterium. GTDB lineage: Bacteria > Bacteroidota > Bacteroidia > Bacteroidales > UBA932 > DMER64. The sequence goes on along the minus strand of JBAZHT010000122.1, from coordinate 385 downwards.
TCCACCTTGTACCATTTGTTTTGTTTGAGATCCTGGCATATATCATTCAGGAACCGCTTTCCCTGGGAGATTATCTTGTTTACAACGACAATTACCTGTTCAGGTTGTCTTTTGCCATGATCAACCTTATTTCATGGCTGGTATATAGCGTATTAAGCATATCCATGATTCATAAATACCGTACAAATCTTCTGAATGAAACTTCAAATATTCAAAGGAACGAAAACATAAGATGGCTTTTGTCTGTGACCCTGTTTTATGTGGTTTATTGCATTCTGGAGTTTATGCTGTCATATTTTCTTATTATCAAAGGGTATCATTCTATGGCTCCTCATATATTCAATTACTCAATGCTTTTGGTTTTGATTTATATGTTGAGTTTTTA
>JBAZHT010000121.1:0-3822 GCA_041652255.1 Bacteroidales bacterium | reverse complement strand
TTGCAAACCCTTGGCGTGTACAGTGACTTTTGTCAGGAAGATATTTGAAATAAGGGCCATCAGACGGGTTTTAGTGATATATCGAAGGAAGATGGCAAGCCCCCCACGTCCGGAAATTTTGTCGCTTATTACACCAAATTTTGTTATCTTAGTAGCCATAAAAGATAGTTTTGTGGTTCACCTAAAAAGTGATGAGTTTTTATACTTTTATATACTTCTAAAATATTCATTATTAGGTTAATATGCAAGCTATCTTTTGCTTTTTTCAAATAAATCGCTCAGTTTAGGTTAAGATAATATGGGGAAAAAACGCCCCCGTATTGAGGGTGATTTTTTACAGCTTGTCTATCAAATCGGCTTTTAGGTCAATGTTTATGGACCGGTACCGGGCGAATGCCCTGCTCCCCTCTTTGTGTCCGCTGAGGCTGCCGACCAGGTTGGGATCCTGCACCTTGTTGTAAAGGTTCCCGACGAAAGTTCTCCTGGCCAAGTGCGAAGAGGCTATATCGGCAATGCTTTTCTGTTCCACCTCGCCGGTTGTGGGATTGATGACAGACACTTCCCTGGTGATGCCGCAAGCTCTGAAGACATCCTTGATGTATTCATTATAACGTTGCTGGGCAATTAGCGGGAAAAGGGGCGCATCGGATGCGGATGTATTTGTTTTGTCCTTAAACGCCTTGGAAATGTTCTCTTGTGAATAGCGGTTGTCCACCAGCACCTGGTCCTTCATGTAGTCATACTTCTTCAATATATCAAGCGCAGTGGCATTCAGAGGAACATAAACCGTTACAGGATTCCCCTCTTTTGTTTTCCGGGGAATGTAACTGATGCACTGGCGATCGCCTTTGGATGTTTTTTCCGTGATGATATTGGACTGCCGCATGGCATACAGGTCACTGATGCGGCAACCGATGAGGCATTGAAAAATGAAGATATCCCGTTGCTGTTCCAGGCGCTTGTCATACGAGAGATCTGTCACGTAAATCTGACGGCGTTCGTCATCTGTTATGAATACCGGCGTACCGTAAACACACTCCTTGATCTGCCGCTCCCTGAATGGGTTGTTATTTGTCTTCCCTGTCTTGTTGGCCCAAATGAAGAATGTTCTCAAAATCACGAGCAGTCCTTTTACGTAGTTCTCCCCTCTTTGTTTCGGGACCCGGCATTCAGGAAATTGCTCGAAAATGGCCTTGTATTTTCGTAACGGAACCATGGTGGGAAAAGCATTTTTCGTGTCCTTTTTGGCCGCCTGCTTCCCTTCAATAAAGAATGTATGCTCCTTGCAAAGGAATTTTTCAAAATCGGCAATTATGGCCGGGTTGAATGAAACGAAAGATATTTCATAATTCCTGTATAGCCCGTAACGCTTCAGGGCACGGTACAGGACCAGAAAGTGTTTTCTCCTGCTTGCCGAGAATTGGGAAATTGCCAGGTAATCGTCAAAATGATCAAAGAAGGATTTTGATTTGACGCTTTCGGCTTCCTTTGCGATATTGTCACCGTAACTATATTGGTCTACCTGTTTTTGAAGCCAGTCTTGAGTGATGTTTTCCGGCTTTTCTTCATAGATCCTTTCTTCAAACAGGCGGCACATCTCTTCAATTTTGTTCCGCACCTCTTTTGCCTGGATCACTTCCGGTGAGGAAATTCTTGATTTGACCACTATTTCACCAAGTACGACATGTCCTTCTTTTTGGATTTCAATATATTTAGGCTGAATGAATAAATGAGTTTTTGCCCGGAGTACTTTATCGCGACCGAAGCGCATGCTCAATATAATTTCTGATTTACCGGAAACAGGGGTTACCTTCTTGGATAGAATTATTATGACTTTAGGCATGACGATAAATTTCAAGAATCACAAATATAGAAAATGCGAACCATAATTTATAACATAATGTTCCGCAAATGTTCCGCTAAATTTGAAAAGGGAAGAAAAAGACAGAAAACATTAGAAACAAAAAATCATTTTATTTCATTGTTTTTCAATATTTTAGATAGTCTAAACGCCAATATACCTGAACAGTATGAAAAAGCAGAAATGCCTATTGGCGAGTTTATTTTGGGCATGTCATAAAATCACAAGTTATTTATTATCAGCTACTTATTGTTTTTGCTTTTGTAAAACCCCCGACCATATCCCCAAATTAATAAATACAAATTAATAATACCTAATAAGAGAAACTTATTTCATTCTTCAGTCCCCGAGGCGGAAGAAGCGGAAAAACCCTGCTCCAGGTTGATTTCTAAAACGGTGATTTCCGGTGGAATGTAACTGTTCTGATCTGTCTGACAGCCAGACGAGAGCTGGTCATTATTTAAATTATTCATTATTTATAGGTTTAAATGGATTCTCACAGAAATCACCATACCTACACAAGTCAAATGGAGTTTGACTGCGCCAACTAATATTACAAAAACCCAAAATCCTGTCTTATAGCACCTTAAAGATTGTAGCACAACTGTGGCGCAGTCAAACTCCATTTCGGGCGCACCTACGTGGGGTCTGCGGCGCAGTAATGCGGGTATGTGGCGCAGTCAAACTCCATTTAAAGCGCCATACTCACCACCGGGTGCATGCCTTCGTAGCAATGCATGTTCAGAATGTGCATAACTACCTCCCGTTGATCTGCAGGCAGGGTGATCTGAATGGAAGCTTCCCCCTCCAGGATGTATTCGGCAGTCCCTATGGAAAACGTGTATTGAATCCCTGAAAGGTTAGTCACACGATAAGAAATCGATTTGCCTCTCTCCGATACTTTTTCCCATTGCACAGAGGCCAGGAACAGCGATTTAAGCCACGGCTCCTCCCCGGCTACGTGGCCGTAAAAATAAGCCAGGGTGCGCCTGCTATCCAGGGCTTCCCGAACCCCTTCCTCACTCTTTTCTTTCACAAACACCAGCGTCATGGGGCGGAACGATGTCCCGGTTCCGTCCGGAAAATGAGCTTCAAGCACATCGTTGATGGTCCAGTGAATATCCGAGGAAGCAAAAACGGTCAGTTGCTGATCCCGGCTCCATGAAAGAGCCCGGGGGTAAAACTCGTCGTTGTTGAACACTTCTATGCCCCTGACAAGGCCTTTGTCTATCATGTCCTGCTGAAATTCTGTAAGCAAACAGGTATCCAAGGCCCAGCCCGGATGGTTGTACATAATGAAAGCTCCCTGGTCGTAAGCCGCCTGCAACGCTTCTTCCGGATCGGCCTTGTCAATGGCATTGGCATCCTGAATGAAAAGGGCGTTGAAATGACCAAGAACCCCTTGCTTGCGAGTAACCTCGGTTCCTCTGATAAGCATGATCCCATACTCCTGCGCCACCGGTAAGGCCAGCTCGTAGGAAGTATTAAAATCTCCGCCAACATATTCTTTAAAGGGACGGTATTCAATATGATCGGTAATGGCCAGTACATCCAGTCCCTGTGCCCAGGCTTCCCCTACGCGGTAAGTCGGCCAGACCAGGCCGTCTGAAAACACGGTATGTGTATGGAAGTCGCATCGTAACACGGTATACCCGTTCACTTGGGGCAAAGCCATCTCCACCCGGTTAAAATTTTTCTTTTCGGGAAAATTCTGTTTGTTCACATGCTGGGCAAACAGCCCCATATGGACAGTAATTAAAATGACAGACAGTAAATAGCGCATGGTTTATTGTTTTACGTTTGAAGTTTTCAGATTCCTCATTTTGGCAAAAGACAGGATCAGCCCCAACACGATGGACAACGAGGCGGCAAACAGCACCCGGTACTGCCCGGGCAGCAAGAACGTGATGGTATGCGCCGGGATCCAGAATACCGGAATGGTCACCCCGACGATCTCTTTG
>JBAZHT010000120.1:0-3983 GCA_041652255.1 Bacteroidales bacterium | reverse complement strand
AAGCAGTTTGGTAATCGTATCCCATCTTGGCCAGGTTTGCCGCTCCGTCCTGGGAGTCTTCATAACCCCTGTAATCATCCGGATTCCTGTAAGCAGCCCGACGTCTTAATGTATTTATATAAGGAGTGGGATCCTGTCCGGCCATCAAAGCCGCTTCGGCTGCTATCAGATATGTTTCTGAGAGTTTTGCAATCAGGAAGGGTCGGTTGGAGGCATCGTTGACACCGTTACGTGAAGGCGCGGCCAGCTTCAGGTTGGCTGGGAACATCTGGCGTTTTTTGGTACCCCCGTCGGCATCGGGTTCATAATCCGACGGCAGGTAGACCCTGGCGCCGGTTCGTGCCACGAATGCAGCTTTTTCAGTGGGCGTCATTTCATATCCGGGCATGTAGAATGCCGTATCTCCAACATGGAGTGTCTGGCCGTTATCCCCTTCCACTTCAACGGTAGCATACCACACTTTCTGGAAGGAGGCATCATACCTGGAATCGTTTTGTTTCTCAGCAAAAGCTACGTTCAGCAACCAGGGAGTTGGCATGAAACGCCTCCAACCGCGTCCATATTCAATGGTACGGGTAAGGGGTTTGTTACCATTAATCAAGCCCTGGTTCTCGTAATAGGGACACATCATGAAATTGGCCCTGTTTTCTTTCAGGCCGCTTTCCGGGCCATTCATAGCTCCCTCTCCGCTTTCGTCAAATTCGTAACTGGCGCCGGTATGTTCAACAAGGAACAAGACTTCCGGGTTGTGTTCGTTGCCATCCCGGTTGACATCCCTGAAATCATCCAACAGGTAAGCCCCGTATGTGCGGGCTCCTTCCGAATCGTCAATAAGCATTTTGGCATATGTCAGTGCGTTCTGGTAATCTTTGATAGCCAGGTACGTTTTGGCAATATAATGCAGTGCTGCCGATTTGGTGACGGCTCCGGTACGTGCGGGTGCATTGGGAAGGTCTTCAAAAGCGTCCTTAAAATCCTGCAACATGGCAGCATATACTTCTTCCTCCGTATTCCTTATGGAAGTAGTACTGGGAGTGGTATTGAATTTCAATTCTCCGGATCCCAAATCAAGCGGCACTCCACCAAAAGTAGTCACCAGGTTGTAATAGTACTGGGCACGAAGGAATTTGGCCTCGGCAATCAGTCCGGGATTCCCGGCTTCTGCTCCGAATTCAATAATACCGTTACAGGTATTTATATAGGTAAAATTCCTGTTCCAGGGAGTCTGTAAGTGCCCGTTGTTGAATAGGGCACTTCCGTAATTGTTCATTTCTATGGCAGCACCGTCTCCGCCGTATGTGAATTCATCCGTTCCCACAACGGTTATGACCATTGCACCTTCCGGGCCGTATTGATAACGTAGTCCCGAGTATGCGGCAGTCAGGCCGGCTTCAATACCGGCATCCGATGTAAAATAGTCCGGAGTGAGCGAGGAGCGCGGCTGTTCGTCCAAAAAGTCTGAGCACGAAACCAGCAATATGGCCGTCAGTGCTAAAATTCCGAGTATATTGATCTTTTTCATGACTAAAATCCGATATTAAGTCCAATTAAAAAATTACGCGTCGGAGGCGTATTCAGTCCGATGGTCAATTGACGTGACTGAATGCCTCCGGAATATCCGAATCCCTGGTGTCCGGTTCCCGTTGCTTCGGGATCCACTCCGCCGGCTTTTACATAAGGCGAGAAAAGTGTAAACGGGTTTTGAGCTGTAAGGTATATCCTGATCTGGGATGCATTCATCTTTTTCAACCAGGAAGCTGGAAGGGTATAACCCAAAGTGATCGTCCTGATCTTCAGGAAAGACGCATCAAAATACCCGAATACACTGTTATACGTTCCCTGAGTGGGTCTGTCTGTGGCATCGGGCATGGGATATTCGTTGGTGGGATTAGTAGGAGTCCAGTAATCCACCCAGATATTATTTCTGCGACCCTGCAACATGTTCAGGTAACTTTGTCCCTGGTATATGGTACTAACCAAAGTCCCTCCAACCCGGAAGAACCCGACTACAGAAAAATCGAAATTCCTGTAATTCATACGACTTGTAAAACCGCCTTCAAATTTGGGCTCAAAAGTGCCGTAAATATGACGGTCATCGGTGGTGATGGATCCGTCACCATTGTAATCGAGGATCTTGACCTCGCCGGGCTTGGCCCCAAACGTTGCAGCTTCGTCCGCTTCAGCAATTTGCCAGATTCCTGCTTTCTCGTAGTCATAAATTACGTCTATGGGATATCCGACAAACCATCCGTTCCCCTCGTCTTTTTCTACCTGGTTCAGTTTAAGGATCTTATTCCTGTTAAAGAAAAGATTGGCATCCAGGGTCCAGTTGAACCCCGTTCCCGGATTGTTTACAATTTTACCGGATAAGGTGAATTCCATCCCTTTGTTAAGGGTTTCACCTACGTTCTTCATAATGGATCCGGGGACACCGCTGGTAGGCGGCAGTGACTGACTCAGCAACAGATCGTAAGTATGTTGCTGATACCATTCAATGGAACCTGTGAGCCTGTCTCCGAACAAGCCGAAATCCAACCCAATATTGAATGTGTTGGTATATTCCCATCCCAGATCACTGTTAGCCAGTGTTGATACGTAATAACCGAAGGCAAAAGCATCTCCGAAATTGTATTTGTTCTGGGATAACCCGCCCAACGTGCTGTACGCATTAATGGACTGGTTCGCAGTTTGTCCGTATCCGGCACGGATCTTGAGCATGGAAACACCTTCCACACTTTTCATAAAAGGTTCGTTGGCAATGTTCCAGGCGACGGATAATGCCGGATAATAATGGAATTTTCTGCCCTCGGAAAGCACAGATGCCCCGTCGGCCCTTATGGTTGCCGTAAGCATATACCGGTTGTCAAAACCATAATTCAGACGGAACATGCCGGACATCAAAGCCGTACGGTAATAACCCTGACTGTCAGAGGGTATCTGTATGGATCCTTTATCTGCATTGTACAAACCCAGGTTAAAGTATTGCACGTAATCGGCAACCATATCCAGTGCTTTCATATAGGAATGGAACGATTTGTTTTCCTGCATGGAGAACAAGCCGGTAAGGTTGAGTTTGTGTTTATCGGCGAATGTCTTGTTGTAATAAAGCAGGTGTTCCATGGTCCAGCCCAGGCCCAACCCGTTCCTGACAACGGCCTCTGAACTTTCACCGTCCTTGAAAGGTGTTTCTGAACCGTAAAAATGTCCGTAATTATCCTGACGGTAATTCAATCCTACATTCAAACGGTAACGAAAATCGGGCGTAAAATTGATCTCACCGAACAATGTGTTGAAGCTGTTAAAGCGTATCCGTTGCTGTGCCCAGCTATTTTCATTCAAAACCAGGAGAGGATTGTAATAATTATCGTTGGGATAAACCGGCTGCATCACCGGAGTCCCGTCTTCGTTATAAGCCGGCGCGATGGGAGATAAGGTGATCAACTGGTACATGAACGAAGCGCTTTCCCCATTGGTAACCGTATAACCGTTTTGGGTACTCAGCCCCAGGCGTATGTACTTGCCGAGTTTTGTATCCACGGAAGCCCTCAGGGAGATCCGGGAGAAATCCTGCCCGGGAAGGATTGTAGTTTCCTTATAATACCCCCCTCCTGCAGAATAAACTGCGTTTTCCGTCCCGCCGGACACATTCAGATCATGTTGGGTTACATAACCCTGTTGATACATCAGATCTTGCCAATTGGTTGTACCTCCCGCTGCAAAAAATTCGTCTTCCTGCGGCATGTTGGTGAAAGCCCCTGCGATCTGGCGAAGCTTGATGAATTCTTCTGCATCAAAGACTTCATATTTCCTGGCCACTTCTTTAATACCCCCGAACCCGTTGTACGACACTTTGGGTTTTCCTGCCTGTCCCCTGTCGGTAGTGATCAGGATAACACCGTTGGCTCCGCGGGAACCATATATGGCAGTTGCCGAGGCATCTTTCAATACATCAACTCCAGTGATATCTCCCGTGTTCAGATCGT
>JBAZHT010000119.1:0-4010 GCA_041652255.1 Bacteroidales bacterium | reverse complement strand
TGCAAAGGTCCGGTATTTCAGGATACCGGGAAATGGCTTTTTTCCACTATATGTTGGCAATTTTTCCCGATGTGCTAGTCGCGTTGCTCTACCCAGATCAATTCGCCTGTATTGTAGCCAAGAGATGTTGCCCTGTTCAATAACCGTTCAAGATCAGCGGGGACCATTTCCGGCGTACGTGAAAGAATCCACAAATACTTCTCTTTTTTACTGCCAATCAGAGCGAAGGTGTAATTTTCGTCCAGATCCAGGACCCAATAATCAGAATAAAAGAAAAGAAAAAAGGATACTTTCAAAGCTCCGGGGTAGTTTTCATCGGGTATGTAGGCTTTGGCTTCGGCTTCATTGAATTTTCCTTCAAAAGAGTCTTTGTAACCCGTATTGAGCACTTTGATCTTTCCGTCTTCCCTCAGTGAGTAATTGGCCGTTGCTCCAACCAGTCCTCTTTCAAAACTGTGATCAAAACGGGCGATCTCATACCATTTTCCCAGATACCGGTTCAGGTCCAGTTCCTTAACGGTATCATCAATGGTTACATTAATTTCAGGGTTCTCCTTAGCCCCGCATCCTGCTGCAAAAAACAATGCAGCACAGGAAAGTATACCATTCATTATTTTTATGAAAATATTTTTACAAAGATACAAAAAACGCAACAAAAAAATCAGATCTCAGTCCTGAAGCCTGAATGAAAAAGGGTTATGTGACCAGGAAGGAATCGTCTTAAAACCGTTACAATATGTTCTCCGGTGCAATGACCTGTATACAGATGCATTTGCGGATGGCTTTCGATGATCAGGGATGTTATGTTCAATAAATCCTCTTCCGTTTCATGGCCGTCCCTCAGGTGTGTGCCTCCCACAAATGCGTTTATGGGGCTTTTGGCCAGTGTAACGGCCGCTTGCAGCGTATTTAGAACTCCTCTGTGAGTGCAGGAAGAAATGACAGTATTTCCTTTTTCCTCTCTGATCAGTAGTGCCATCTCATGATCAAAGGGGTCAGGGGCGTCTTTTCCCTTATAATTCCATAAAAGGTTCTCGTTGGCCATAGGCAGGGGATAAATGACGGGTATATTTGCCAACAACCATACATGGTCAGTCAGTTGTATGTTTTCGGAAGGATGCCATACAAACCGTGATGCATATCGTTCGGTTAACTCCCGGTCCAGACCGATATCCTTTTTTATATTGTCACGTATGGAAAAACAGGTGCTTTCCCTGATCCATAGGGAAAGGTGGATAAGGGCTTTTGAATTGTTTTCCAGAAAGGTCTCCAGGCCTCCGGTATGATCGTTGTGGTTGTGCGATAGAATCAAGTGATCCACCTGTGATATGTCTATTCCGGAGCTGGCAGCATTCTTGGCAAATTGTCCTGTGAGGCCTGTGTCCACCAGCCACTTATAGCCGTCTTTTTCAAAATAAATGCTCAAACCGTGTTCGGTTAAACGCTTTTCATGCAGGGAGTTGTCAGTCATTGGACGATCGTCCGTTAAAATTTCAAGAATATCCATAAAACAAAGATACGGGAATTATACCTATCTTTAAAACATGAAACAGGAAAGGCTTAACGAAATCATTGAGCTTTACAGACATAGGGCTAAAACTGCCCGGGAAGCTTCCCTGTTGGACAAAGCCCGGGAGATGGATGATTTTGCTGATTTTGTGGAGAACAATTCGGACTCTTTTCTGGATGACGCATATTCGAAAGAGTCAGAGTTGTGGGAAGAATATGAGAATTATTACTAATGGAATTTGTACGTTCGGATCCCTTCTCTGACTATTGTCCCTGCCTGTTCCATTTGTTTTATGGCCCGGGCAAGTGCCGGCCTGGTTACACCAAACGTATCTGCCAATTCCTGTTGTGTATGAGGAATGGTGAAAGTGCCGGATCCGTTGTTGTGTTTTTGTTCCATAAAATAGGACCTCAGTTTGCTTTTGATGGTGCCGAACTGAAGTAAACGCACCCTTTCGGATAAGAAAAGACACCTGTCGGAGATGCTGTTCAATATATTCTCCAATATACGGGCATCTTTTTTCATCAGCCACAGAAGTACATTTTTGGGGATGTATACAACAGATGATCCCGTTAATGCTGTTAATGTCACAGGAAGCCTGTTCTTTGAAGCAAACAGGAATGAGGGTGCCACAGCCCTGGGTGCGAATATGTCTTCAATGATTGCTTTTACTCCCTCCGGGTTAGTCATTTCGGCTCGTAACGTACCCTTTTCGACAATGATGAGCGATTTGTACGTCTGATCCTGAATGGCCACTGTTTCTCCCCGTGAAAGATCACGGACACGGCATTTTCCGTCCAGCATACTTCCCAAAGTCTGTTTGTCAACGCCGCGGAATAACGGACATTGGTAAAATTCTTCCATGGAACAAAGATAGTCTTATTCCTTACGTGTAACAATAGTATCATAATGACTATATAAAAAACTATATTTTTGTAAATTATATGCATGAAGAATGAAGAGGACAGTTGTCAAAATAGATGAAAAACTATGTAACGGATGCGGGATTTGTGTTACAGGGTGCCACGAGGGAGCCCTTCAAATGGTGGATGGAAAGGCCGTTATGGTAAGTGATCTGTATTGTGATGGTTTGGGAGCATGCATTCCTGATTGTCCACAGGGTGCCATTTCACTGGAAGAAAGGGAGGCAGAGCCCTACAACGAAGAAGCCGTCAGGGGACGAATAGCTCCCAAGGGCGCCAATGTGATACCGGCCCATATGAAACATTTAAAAGAACACGGTGAAACCGGCTTTATGCAACAAGTTGTCAATTTTCCCGTTCAGTTGCACCTTACTAATCCTCTTAATACAATTTTTGCAGGAGCCGATCTTTTACTGGCTGCCGATTGCACCGCTTTCACAGCTGCCAATTTTCACGATCGTTTTCTGAAAGACAAAGTGTTGGTCATTGCCTGTCCCAAACTGGATTCCAACCGGGAATCATACATAGAAAAACTGGCCGTCATGGTTGATCAGTCCGGTATAGAAACATTAACCGTACTGATCATGGATGTACCATGTTGTTCGGGATTGATGGAACTGGTGCGCCGGGCGCGCGAAAAATGCCGGCGTTACATACCGGTGAAAAAAGTAGTTATTACGGTACAAGGAAATGTTAAATCCGAAGAATGGATTCAATAATTAATGATAACATACTTAAAATTATAAGACTATGAGCATGTTTTGTTTTCAATGTCAGGAAACAGCCCGCAACCAGGGTTGTACTGTAAAAGGAGTATGCGGCAAGGAACCACAGACTGCGGCTCTGATGGATTTACTTCTCTATACAGGCAGAGGAGTGGCTATTGTGCAAAAATCATTGCGGGAGAAAGGCATAGCTGCCGATGTTCCCGACCATTTTCTCATGGATGCCTTGTTTTGCACTATTACGAATGCCAATTTTGACGATGCTGCCATTAGTGAACGCATTGATAAAGCTTTGGCTTTAAAAAAGGAATTACTGCAGACTGCACGTGCTAACGGAGTGACAGTTCCCGATATGCCGGAAGTCAACATAGAAGTAGCTCCTGATGACTATCCGGCAATAGCGGCAGAGGTTGGGGTTCTTAGTGAAACGAACGAAGACATCCGCTCGCTCAAACAATTGACCATATACGGTTTGAAGGGGATGGCTGCATATGCGGATCACGCATTGAACCTGGGATTTGAGGATGATGAGATCTACCGTTTCATGGAAGAAGCCCTGTACCAGGTCTCGCGGAATGATATACCGGTTGACGAACTGATATCCCTTGTTCTTAAGACAGGAGAGACGGGCGTTAAAGCCATGGCCCTTTTAGATAATGCAAATACCACTGCATACGGGAATCCTGAAATGACCAAAGTCAATATAGGGGTAGGCAAGAATCCCGGTATTCTTATAAGCGGGCACGACCTTAAGGACATGGAAGAATTGCTGGAACAAACAGCCGGTACCGGAGTGGATGTTTATACGCACGGAGAAATGCTATCGGCCAATTATTACCCGGCATTCAAAAA
>JBAZHT010000118.1:0-4044 GCA_041652255.1 Bacteroidales bacterium | reverse complement strand
CCCATGGGTAGGATACAGACGCCCTGTGCCCGCTCAGTGGCTTTCACAAAATCTGCCGAGGTGAGTTCTTCCCATGATGCAGGGAGGACGCAGGATTTGGACAGGTCCTGTGACGCGGGGAGGTCCTGCGCTATAATGCTTAGTGCGGGCAAGGTTAACAGAAGTAACGCTAAAAGAATAGTTTTCATGATTCAATACGTATAAAGTGAATATACTTTAAGTTGCCGGGGGCTATGGACTGCGGGGCAGTGGGTGCGGGTCTGTGGCGCAGTCTTGCGGGTCTGTGGCGCAGTCAAACTCCATTTGGGTTTTCCAGTGCTTAGCGGATATTTCTTGGGGGTTTGGGGTTCAGCTCAAACTTTTTCTGGCGCATCTTTGGGGGTTTGTAATTTTCATATACTCCAGTTGAAATCTGTTCTGCAAACTTTTTGATTGCTTTGTGGCGGATCATGTCCATATCGCCGGTACGACCGGTAATGCGTTTAATGATGAATCTTTCCACGAAATTCATTTTTTCCCAATGGAAAGCTCCACCTAAAAAGGCTGTTCCTTTTGCGATCTTTCGCAGATTTTCCGGGAAAGCTGCTTCCAATTCTGCCTGTTGCTTTTCCGGAGAGATCTCGGAACCGCACACAAAAAGGTACACGAGCCTTTTTTCCAATTTAAAGAAAAAAGCATCGCAGAATTTGCGCATAGATTTGAGGGGTTTGCCGGCGTACATAGGGACGCCAATCACAAAACGTGAAACGGCTTTGAAGTCGGGGATAAAGTCCCAGTTAAAATTTTTAATATCGAGGACTTCAACTTCTTCATCCAATGTTATTAATTCAGCTATTTCGTTGGCGACAGAAGCTGTCGTCCCATATTTTGTGGCGTAAAAAATGACTGTTCTCATTTTGTAAAGATACAAATGGAGTTTGAGTGTGCCAAGAAAAACAAGCTGTGGCGCAGTCAAATTCCATTTGGGGCGCACATATGTGGGGTCTGTGGCGCAGTCATGCGGATCTGTAGCGCACCTCTGCGCATCTGTAGCGCGTATATGTGGGGTCTGTGGCGCAGTCAAACTCCATTTGAAATTTTTCTTATATTTACAGTATGAAAACAACTATCACCTTTCTTTCACTTACAAGTTTACTTCTTTTGACCTCCTGCAATTACTGCCAAATTGAACCGGAGGAGTATTACAAGGTTGATCAGATCGCATCCGTTGAGATGTTGTTTGAGAGCATTGCCCGTCAGCCGGAAGCGGCCGATCAGCTGATTGCAACCGCGGAGCGTTTGGCGGGTTACAGCGACATTGCCGAGTTGGCTCCCATTTCGCCTGCCATCAGCAGGGAATTCGGGTATGCCCGAGGCGAATGCATCGGTGCTTGTGCTGATGCCCTGGCACGCCAGCCCGAGATGGCGGAAACGCTGATCCAGGTAGCCGTAAAATTTTTAGGAGAAGCCGGATCCGAAGAGATATCGGATACGGTGAACGCATACTCAAAAGTGAAGGCACTTCAGTTGCTGCTGGAATCCATAGCCCGTCAGCCGGAACTCTTTGATCTTTTCAATCAGCTGAGTATAACGTTATTGGGAGTAGATTTGGATGATGTAGACGTGTAATCAGAACTTATGTGTCCCCAGTTTTTACTTAATATTTTTCAATTATGAGGTCTCATTTTTCTACCTGTCTTTTAAGCCGCATAATGGTGGCTGCGTTTATCTTTGTTCTGTTATCGGGTTGTGAAATTGATCCATGGGGTGATACCGAAAAAAGTGTCACTGTCACAGTAAACATAACGCTCACAAACGGCTATACCAAAGATGCATACCTTATCGTTACTGATTTATACGAACAGAACGGTCCGTCAACCCTCGTAAAACCGGGAGCCTCCAGGACAGCTCAGTATGGTATGAATGTTTTGAGCGATCCACTTTTTGAGCACACTTTTGATATCATGTTACGTGGCGAATCGGACCAAGGAGCTTTTGTGTTGGTACATACCGTTGATCACACAAAGTATAGCATAGGCTCGGTAGATTCTGAAAACCTGGATCTGGGTTATAAGAGTATAAACGTAAGGGCCGTATTTACAGGGACTTCCTTTACAGTAACGGAATCGCAGGGGAGCTAAGCAGAAAGGGTGCAACGGACACATTGTTCTTTTGCCTCTGAATGAGCAACTTACGGATTTCGTACCCCCGGGGGTATGAAATTCATAACTGCTTGAATTTCAACGAAAAGAACAATGTGTCCGTTGCACCCAAAATTTAATGATTATGACATATCAAATTTTGATTGTTTTAGACCAAATAACTCCAAAGATCTGGAGAAGGGTATTGGTTCATGAAAACACCCTGCTTTTTGATTTCCATATAGTCATTCAGAAAGCTATGGGATGGGAGAACTGCCATTTGCATCAATTTATTAAGGATGGTAAGTATTATTCGGAAAGAATGGAAGGCGATAGCTTCTGGGATGATGCGCTTAACGTAGAGTATTCGGGTATGACAATTGGCGATCTCCTAAAAAAAGAGGGAGATACCGTTTTGTATGAGTACGATTTCGGGGATTCCTGGATACATACCCTCACACTGGAAGCTATACTCAACTCGGCAAATACTGAAACACAAGTTCCCTCATGCATTGCCGGTCAGGGGGCCTGTCCCCAGGAAGATTCAGGGGGTCCGTTTCTTCACAAACCACGACGGGACAAGGGAAAGGCAAACATTGATCTGGATGCCATCAACGACCTTTTATGCGACGAAGACGAAGACGACGACGACTACGAAGAAGACGAAGACTTTGAAGGCTTTGAAGATGACATTTTCGAACAAGAGGACGATGAACTCGGCGAATGTACGTATAAGGAGACTTTGCTCAATACCAAGACCAAGGCGCAGCTCATCGACATCGCACGAAGCTTTGGCATGAAAATCAAAACCTCGGCAAACAAAGAAACATGCGCGGCTTTTATTGAGCAGGAACTTCAAAATGACCCCACCCTGCTCAGGAACGCGCTCTCTTACAACGAATTAAAAGCGCTCTATATCCTTTTCAAAGACGTTCAGGATTCGCATTCAAGCCGAGGCAGGGACAGCGGCTCCATTGGAGGCTCAGACCTGAACTCCGACCGGGGCTCCGACTCGGCAAATCCCGGGCTCCCCGAACAAGACGAATCCGCTGGTTTTTCCATTGAAGATCTGGAAGGCCTGCTACTCATCGGACTCCTGGGCATTTCTTTTGACCGTAAAGCAGGAACTCCAAAATTTTACATTCCCAACAACATGAAAGAATCCCTGCATCCTGAACTGCAAGCCTGCCTTCAGGATCAGGAATTAAAAAAAGCATACCATATAGAAAACCTTCTAACAGGTATGCTTACACTTTACGGAGTGCTCCCCCTCAAGAAAATTGAAGAGCTGTTAAACCATTATTTGCCCGAGGCCCTGCCACTGACCGATTTGCTTGATTATTTCAAAAGCAACAGATTACTAAGAAAATACAACGTCGCCCATTCCGACAAGCACCTCATGTATTTTTATTACCGGGAGATTCCGGAAGCTAAACCTTTGATCGCAGAAATCGAACAGAGAAAGGACCTGAAGTACGCCACATTTACAGAATCCGAGCTTTTACAGGCATCGGAACGGTTATATTTTTACAAAAACACCTTTTCTCAACGACTCCTCAGGCAACTTGATAAGTTCGAAATACCTGATATAGAAATCTTTATGCATGAAATATGGGTCAACACACAGATAGATACAACCATGCATTCCATGCTTGATTTTATTTCCAAAAGACTCGTGTTCGATTCATTCCAAAACCTGCAGGAGACCTTGAAATACCTGACAGATTACCAGAACAACATCCCCATGTGGACCTTGAAAGGCAACGTGCCCGAGGCACTTTTCAAAGCTACTAAGCCCGGCGGTTTTGGTGCTTCCGGTGGCTCCGGTGGGTCCGGCGGTTTTGGCGAATCTGGTGGGTCTGGTGGATTTGGCGGCTCCGGTGGATCTGGTGGGTCTGGTGGTTCCGGCGGGTCCGGCGGTTTT
>JBAZHT010000117.1:0-4109 GCA_041652255.1 Bacteroidales bacterium | reverse complement strand
AAGGAAATAGCCGAAGAAGTCTCCGGTTTTATCAGCCAATACGGCAGAAGGCCTCACCTGGCCGCCATTTTGGTAGGAGAAGACCCTGCCAGTCAGACGTATGTCAGGAACAAAGAAAAAGATTGTGAGGAAGTAGGGATGGATTCGTCCCTTTACAAATTTCCGGATTCCATTACACGGGAAGAACTGATTGCATGCGTTAAGACGATCAATGAAGATCCGGAAATTGATGGTTTGATAGTCCAGCTGCCGCTGCCGGATCATCTGGAGGCACAGGAGATCATTGAAACCATTGATCCGTCCAAGGACGTAGACGGGTTTCACCCGGTCAATGTTGGCCGTATGGTCCTGGGGTTGCCTTCGTTTGTATCGGCTACACCGGCCGGTATCGTGGATCTGCTGGAATATTACAAGATCCCCACTCAGGGTAAAGAATGTGTGATCATTGGGCGCAGTAACATTGTGGGAAAACCCTTGGCCAACCTGTTGTCTCAAAAAGGGCCAGGCGGGGATTGTACCGTGACTCTATGCCACAGTCGTACCAAGGATCTGGAGAAAGTCTGTCTAAGGGCCGATATTCTTATAGCTGCCCTTGGCCGTCCCGGCTTCCTGAAGGCACATATGGTGAAAGAAGGAGCTGTGGTGATTGATGTGGGAATTTCAAGAGTGGAAGATAAGAGTACAAAGTCCGGATTTCGTCTGGCAGGAGACGTGGATTTTGATGAGGTGGCACCGCGTTGCAGTTACATAACTCCTGTGCCGGGCGGAGTGGGTCCTATGACACGTGTTTCGTTATTGAAAAATACATTAAAAGCAGCATTAAAACACAACAAATAAAATCATTATGGAAAGAAGGCATTTTTTAAAGACCGCTGTATTGGGTGCAGTAGCCGGAACGGTAGGATTGAAAGGAATGAAGCTCTTTGCCTCGGAAAAAACAGCACCCGGACCCCTTCCCGGTAAAGATGACATTCCCGACATGGTAGCCATTATGGGTGGAGAACCCGAACAGCTTTATGCCCGTGCCATTCAGGAAATGGGAGGCATATCCCGGTACGTCAAACCCGGGATGAAAGTAGTAGTAAAACCCAATATTGGATGGGACAAAACCCCCGAATATGCGGCAT
Organism: Bacteroidales bacterium; assembly: GCA_041652255.1. Lineage (GTDB taxonomy): Bacteria > Bacteroidota > Bacteroidia > Bacteroidales > UBA932 > DMER64. The sequence continues at coordinate 2,982 of JBAZHT010000117.1, read as the reverse complement.
GTACCAATCCGCAACTGGTAGGTGCCATTGTCAGGGACTGCCTTGCAGCAGGAGCTTCACAAGTAAAAGTTTTTGATCATACTTGTGACCACTGGAGAGGTTGTTATGAAAACAGCGGCATTCAGGAAGCAGTCAAACAGGCAGGCGGAGAGATGGTAAATGCTCATGAAGAAAGGTATTTTCAGGAAACTGAATTGCCTCAGGCCCTGAGGATGAAAACGCCAAAGATCCACGAAGCCCTCCTTGAATGCGATGCATGGATCAACGTCCCTGTATTGAAAAATCACGGAGGAGCCCGGATGACACTGTGTATGAAGAACTATATGGGGATCGTATGGGATCGCAGGTTTATGCACTCCAATGATCTTCAGCAATGTATAGCTGATGCCGCTACTTATGAAAAACGACCTGTACTCAACATTGTGGACGGATACCGTATTATGACACAGAACGGACCTAAAGGACGCAGCCTTGAAGATGTGCAGACTCCTAAAGCTTTGTTCATGTCACAGGATATTGTTGCAGTTGATACGGCGGCTACACAATTTTTCAACCAGTTCAGTGCCATGACACTTGAAGAAGCTTCCCATATTTTATTGGCCGAGAAGCACCAGCTGGGTACTACAAAGCTTGACTCGTTGAATATAAAACGTATCCGGCTCTGATGCATTTATACGGCTTTTTGAGATGGGCCCGAAGGATCATTGCTGTAGCAGTTTTTACAGGGCTCATGTATTTTTTTGTTGCTTTTTCTGCCAAAGCTACGGCAGTCTGGAGCACCCTGTTGGGATTGCAGATTGTTCCCGGAATACTGGGTATAGCCACCGGGGGTCTGGTTACCGTACTTATAGTGTTGCTTTTGACTTTGTTGTTCGGACGTATTTACTGTTCACTGCTTTGTCCGCTGGGCATATACCAGGATATTGTTTACAGGATCGGCTTATTTATCAGAAATAAAAAGAAACGCCGGACACATTATTCCAAACCCCGTAACACGCTCAGATACTCCATATTGATCATTGTTGTTATATGTGTTGCTTTCTCTTTTGTTTTACCCCTGTTATGGCTTGATCCTTACGGATTATTCGGAAAAATGGCTGTAAACATAGGCAGGCCTTTGGCCTACTTTGTTTCCGGCTCGAAATACGATGCATGGAACCTGACCGCATTTTTGGTTTCAGCCGTTATCCTGGCAGCTTTGACCGTTACTGCATTCTTTAAAGGCAGACTCTACTGCAATACCATATGCCCTGTGGGGACGTTGCTGGGCTTCATGTCCCGGTATTCCATGTTCCGCGTGCAGGTAGATCCTGAATCTTGTACCAATTGTCGGTTGTGTAGTATGAATTGCAAATCCTTTTGCATTGATGCCGAAAAGCCGGTGATTGATAATTCCCGGTGTGTTGTCTGTTTTAATTGTATTTCAAAGTGTGCCAAAGGATCCATTCGTTACCGTTTTGCATGGAAACCCGTAAAGAAAACACCCTCGGTTCCAAAAGAGAAGCCACTAGCCGGTGGCAATAACAGGAGGGCTTTTCTTATGGCCGCCATTGGAACGGGTGCAGGGATTGTCTTGCTGAACCGTTTCACAGAGAAAAAGAAAATCAATATTCCCAAAGCTATGCCACCGGGTGCCGGAACCCTGGAACGTCTTAAAGACACCTGTATAGCCTGCCATGCCTGTATAGCTGCCTGTCCGGCGCATATTATCAAACCGGCCATGGGAGCTTTCGGGTGGCAGGGATTTCTGTTGCCTTCTGTTTCTTATGAAAACGGTTTTTGTGGTTTTGATTGCCGGAAATGCCTGGAAGTCTGTCCTTCAGGAGCGTTGCAACTGATGCCTCTGGAGGAGAAAAAACGGGTCAAAATGGGCGTTGTAAAACTAATGCTTGAAAATTGCATAGTGGAGAAATTCGGAACGGATTGTGGAGCATGTGATGAACATTGTCCCGTAAAGGCTGTAAAAATGACTCCGCGGGAAGGAAGCGATAAGCTGTTCCCGAAAACGAATCCTGCCCTTTGTATTGGATGCGGGGGATGTGAATTCATTTGTCCTGCAAGACCAAAAGCCATTGTAGTACTTCCTTTGTCCGAACAACGACTGGCAGATGCGCCGGTTATTGATGCTACTATTGATATTAAAGTGGACGGATTCGGGTTCTAGTCCCCGGTATCCGGATGTAAAAGATCAGGTCTCAACCGTTTCGTACGGTCGAGACTTTTTTCTTCCTGCCAGTTGCGGATCCTGACCGGATTCCCGCTGAGCAGTACATCCGGGACTTTCCATCCCCTGAAATCGGCCGGACGGGTATAAATGGGAGGGGCCAGCAGCCCGTCCTGGAAGCTGTCGGTAAGGGCCGAGGTTTCATCCGTCAGAGCTCCGGGGAGCAGACGTACCAGGGCATCCGTGATAACGGCAGCGGCCAGTTCTCCTCCACTCAATACGTAATCTCCTATTGATATTTCTTTGGTTATCAAATGGTCTCTGATCCTTTGATCGATTCCTTTATAGTGGCCGCACAGGATGATGATATTTTTCAGGCAGGACAGGCGGTTTGCCTCTTTCTGAGAGAAGGGCTCCCCGTCAGGACTGGTGTAAAGAATCTCATCGTAGGAGCGTTCTTTCTTAAGATCTTCCAACAGATTGAAAACAGGCTCAATCATCATGACCATACCGGCATCTCCGCCGAATGCATAATCGTCCGTTTGACGGTAGTTTCCCTTACCGTAGGTTTTCAGATCATGGATCACGATTTCAACCAGGGATCCGGCCCTGGCTCTTTTGACTATGGAATGAGAAAGAGGACTTTCCAGCAATTCGGGAAGTACCGTAATGATGTCGATTCTCATAATAACGCAAAAGTAATCATAATTCCATATATTGGAGTTTTTCATTACATTTGCAAGCTATAAATACTAATTCCTTTCTCGTACAATGGATCCTGAATTGAACAACTCTGCTCCTATGGAGCAATTCGACGA
>JBAZHT010000116.1:0-4174 GCA_041652255.1 Bacteroidales bacterium | reverse complement strand
AGGTCCTGAACGGCTTCTTGCAATTGTTCACGGAACCCGCTGTCGATACCCAGTATTTCCGACGCATGTGAAGTGTTGGTAAACAATTCCCTGACCAACTGGTTGTCCATGGTCGATCCCATACATACACTAACAACGGTTTTTCCGTCGGGCATGTAAAAGGCATTTTCCGGAGATGTGGTAGGAGCTGTCACCAGCCATCCGTGAGAAGGTTCCCGGATCATGGAAGACAGGAAAAATTCACAGGCTCCTTTCATTACAGGATATATTTCCTGTAGATATTCTTCATTTGGATTGTACATGTAATGCGTCCACAAATGCTGGCAAAGCCAGGCTCCGCCGGTGTTGGTTGCTCCCCATGAAGGATGTTCACCCGGGGCGGTAAAGTACCAGGGATTGCAGATCACGTGGGCGGTCCACCCCTCGGCTCCGTAAAACGAACGGGCCGTTCTTTGGCCGGAAGGAACAATGGCCCGGATAAAATCAATCAGCGGGATATGCAACTCGGCAAGGTTCCCCGGCTCGGCAAGCCAATGGTTCATTTGCAGATTGATATTCAGGTGGTAATCTCCGTTCCAGGGAGTCTGGACGGTGTTGGCCCAGAGTCCCTGAAGGTTGGGAGGCAGTTGTCCGGGACGTGTAGAGGAGATCAGCAAATAGCGTCCGTATTGGTAATACAGGGCATCCAGCCCAGGATCGTCTTTTACAAGGGAGGCGGAAAGCCGTTCGTCCGTGGGAATGTCGGGCATATCATTTACCGGGCCGAGTTGTAGCGATACCCGGTCAAACAATTGCCTGTATGCGCGGACATGATCCTTGCGCAAACGCCTGTACCTTTTGTCGAGTGCGTTTTGCAGGAGCGTATCGCAGTGCTGTTCCGGATCGTCTGAGAAATAACCGGTAGCGGCCGAAAAGACCAGCGTGGCTTTTTTTGTGTTATCCAGGACAATGCTGTCCCCTGCAACTAATACGTTTCCTTTTTTTGATCTGACGGCGATTTTTGCAACGTAGGGCATTCCCCGGATCCCTTCCACGCCGCTGTTCATGGTCCCGCGCATAACCAGTCTGTCGTTCTCTACGGTTGTGGTAAACCTTTCGGGCCGGTCCAGGTGTATGACCACACGCGTCTTTTTCTTAGATTTGATGCGGATGATTCCCACATCATCGGCAAAGGATGTAAAATATTCCCTCACCTGACCTTTGAATTCGGTGCGGGCCAACGCTTTTTCAAGGTCAAGGCTTCTCTGGCAGGATGCTTCCCTTCTGTCATTTCCTGAAAAATGCAGGTGCAGATTGCCCAATACCTGGTAACAACCGAACGGGACGTTGGCCCCGCTTCCGTATCCCGAGCCCACACCTCCGCACACAAAATGTTCGTACATCAGTTCCTGTGCCAGGTCGTTGTGACCCTCCAGCAAAAGCTGCCTGATCTGCGGCAGGTATTCCTTGGCCGTAGGGTTGGTAGCATCCTGTACCGATCCGGACCATAAGGTAATTTCGTTCAGGACAATGTTTTCTGCTGACGGATTTCCGTCGGGCATCATTCCCAACCTGCCGTTTCCCAGGGGGAGTGTCTCTTCCCAGATGTCTGCTGGACGGTCGTACCACAACCGCAGATCCTGATGGGACCGGCAGCCGGTAAGAGCAATGATTACAAGGATCAGCAGCAGGTTACGGTTCATAATTGAATCCGGACACGTTAACTATGGGTTTTTCTCCCCGGGTGTCCTGCTCTTTCAATGTCATGAGGATCTCTTTGCTTTCACCCGGCATGAGGAATACGTAATTGTCACTGTAAAATACAGGAAGGATCCGCTTTCCGGTCTTGTTCCCGACCACTTGAAGACGAACCATCAGGCAGGGAGTGTCCGATTGGTTTTCCAGAACAGTAGTCAGTTTCCATCCTTCTTTGGTCTTCTGTTTTTTTGTCCTTTCTTTTAATGTGACCCCGGGAAGTTCCCTGAGCGATTGCAGGTTCCCGTCTTCAAGTCCTCTCCAGTAAAAGTTTTCAGATACGATATCTTCGTTGCCCGACAAGACCAGTTTGATGAAATGAACATCGCTCAGTGTTTCCGGAAATTCCAAACGGAAGCATTTTACCGTAGAGTCTTCCCGGCTGTTGACCAGGGTGTCTTTTTCCCACTGTACGGTCCCGTCTGAATTGATCAGCATGGCTTTTGCCACAAGGTTATTGCGGGTCCCGGCGTGAAGGTTGACTACTTCAATATCATCATAAACAGGATTCCATTGAATATGAAGCGGTTCGGAAGCTTTCTTGCATCCGAAATAAGCAGCCGTAGGATCAAAATAGTAATCGTAAGTCTGCCATACGTGCGAAGGCCAGGCAGGATGACTCATCCACAAGAGCATTCCCCTTCTGAATTCGCTTCTGCCTTCAAAAATGCCCCGGTACCCGTTGTAGTTGATCCATTGGGCATATTCGGTAAATTCTTTGGCGTCTTTAGCCGGACCGAATGCTTTTTCAACCATTTCCATAAATGAAGCGGCACCCTGTGCCCCTTCCAGGCAGAAGTCGTGCAATCCCCACATGTCGTTATGGGGCCAGAGGGTTTCTTCCGGCATGGTTTGTATAAGGCTTTCGTAATTCATGACATTGGGCATACCGCGCTCACTATGCATACGGTCTTTGCCGTATAGCAGGTAATAATCCCTTACTGGAAGTGCGCGGTACGGTCCGCCTCCACTGACCACTCCGGCCGATGAGTGCGATATGTAATGAATTCCCGGATGAAGTCGGGGGATCATTTCCCGTAACGCATCATCCAGCGTTTTGGGAGGGAAGCCTTCGTTCCTTCCCACGTAAATGGCTATGGACGGATGATTACGGATCCGGCGAACCATATCTTCCGCATTTTGCATGAACATTCTTTCATCGTATGGGTCCGGTCCGTCCCAGGGATTGGCCAGCCAGAAATCCTGCCAGACCATAATGCCGTGGCGGTCGCAGGCCTCGTAAAATTCATCATCTCCTATCTGGCCTACCCAGTTACGGATCATGGTGAAATTCATGTCGGCATGATAGGCTACGGCAATATCGTATTCACGGGCACGGTAATTCAGGTTGGATTCTGAAAATCCCCAGTTTCCTCCACGGCCAATAAATCGGCGGCCGTTGATATACAAGGACAGGATCCCGTTGTTTTCATCAAAATCCATTTGCCTGACACCGGAGAAAAAGGACACACTGTCCGACTTCATACCGTCCAGGTGGAATTCCAGGGTTACGGGGTACAGGTTGGGAGCTCCGTATCCTTTAGGCCACCATAATTTGGGGTTTTCCAATGTTATCCGGGTAGTAACGGTGCGCGTCTCTCCCGGTTCCAAACCTACTTCCAGGGTAAATGGAACGTCTCCGTAAGATCCCTGTAAAGAACCCAGGACAAATTCATCGCGGTGATTCTTCAGTGTGGCTTCAATGCTTATGTCCGCGCGGGTAGTATCAGGTAACGGTAATAAAGTCTGTACAAAGGGATCCTCCAGGCTGACGGAGCCGGTAGTTGTCAGGAATACATCGTTCCATATTCCGATGTTTCTTCCCCGGATAGTGGGGATCCAGTCCCATCCAATGGAAGCATGAAAAGTGGGGTTGTCGGCTCCCAGGATACCCCCGTTCTGGTCGGGACTCTGTGCGTTTTGTTCCTTGACTTCGCCGAAATGCCTGTTTCTTCTGATCCTGACGGCAAGTATGTTATCTGCTCCCGGAATGATGTATTTGGTAACATCAAACTTCCCGCGGGTAAAAGCACCGCGAATTCTGCCTATCCTCACTCCGTTCAGGTAAACAGGAGCTTTCCAGTTAATACCGTCAAAATTCAGGAAGATCTTTTCCCGGTTGAAATTTTTCGGTACAAAAAAGGTGGTTCTGTACCAAAAATCCGATTGGAAGAATGATTCCGATATCTGTACCTGGTTGTCTCCGTAATTGGGATCCGGGATGGCTCCTGCGTTCATATAGCTGGTAAGGACTGTCCCGGGAACGGTTGCTGCGATCCAGTTTTCACAACCCTTGTAATCTTTCCTGGAGATGATCTGGCCGGTTTCAGAAACCAGGGAACTGCGTTGTAATTTCCAGTCACCCCCGTTAAGTGAGATCTTGTTCGCGGAAGGATTGTTTCTGACCCTGGGAACATTTTTAACGAAGCCTGTTCCAAAG
>JBAZHT010000115.1:0-4285 GCA_041652255.1 Bacteroidales bacterium | reverse complement strand
GCTGATCTCCTCTACACGTCCCGGACAACTGCCTCCCAACCTTCAGGGACTCTGGGCCAACACCGTCCAGACTCCCTGGAACGGAGATTACCACCTGAACATCAACCTGCAAATGAACCACTGGCTGGCCGAACCCGGGAACCTTGCCGAGTTGAACACTCCGCTGATCGATTTTACCAGGGCCATAGTGCCTTCAGGTGCCACTACCGCCCGTTCTTTTTACGGAGCCGGGGGGTGGACCGCACACGTAATCTGCAATCCCTGGCACTTTACCGCACCGGGTGAACATCCTTCATGGGGGGCTACCAATACCGGTGGGGCATGGCTTTGCCAACATCTTTGGACGCATTACCTCTACAATCCCAATGAAAAATACCTGCAGGAAGTATATCCCGTAATGAAAAGTGCCTGTGAGTTCTTTCTTTCTTCCATGATCCGGGAACCTTCCCACGGATGGCTGGTTACATCACCCACCACTTCTCCTGAAAATGCCTTTTATATGCCAGACGGAAAAACCATAGTGAGTGTATGTATGGGCTCTACCATGGACAACCAGTTGGTCAGGGAATTGTTTACCAACACTTCACATGCGTCGGAAATACTGGGTATCGACAGCGGGTTCCGTGAACAATTGCAAGAAGCCGTTCAGGACCTGCCCCCGCATCGGATAAGTCCCGAAGGCTACCTGCAGGAATGGCTGGAAGATTACCGTGAAACCGATCCGCACCACCGCCATGTTTCGCACCTGTACGGATTGCATCCCGGCGTACAGATATCTCCCCGGGAAACGCCCGAATTGGCCCGGGCTTGCGAAAAAACACTGGAAAGACGCGGTGACGGAGGAACCGGATGGTCACGTGCCTGGAAGATCAATTTCTGGGCCAGACTGGGAAACGGAGAACGGGCGTATACCCTGTTGAAAAACCTGCTTTCCCCGGAAAGCACGTATCCCAATCTGTTTTGTGCACATCCCCCGTTCCAGATAGACGGTAATTTTGGAGGAGCATCGGGTATAACAGAAATGTTGCTGCAAAGCCACCAGGGAACCATCAATCTTTTGCCTGCAATTCCTGATGCCTGGTCAGGCGGGTTGTTCCGTGGCATGAAAGTGCAGGGAAACGCAGAAATTTCCTGCCGCTGGAAAAACGGAAAAGTCCGTAAAGTGATCCTGGAATCTGCCGGAGGCGGCACTTACGAATTGGAAGCCAATGGAGAACGTGTTAGCGTGACCTTGTCACCAGGTGAAAAAATTCGTTTGCGTTTTCCTCTGAAAAAAAAGAAAGCCGAACAGGAATAACCCATCCCGGGATACCGGAAGAAGCAAGTCTGACTGCATCTTTAGCTGTAGTAACCAGCTGCATATGAGGTTTTTTCTCAAGCAGGCCCCGGACCTTCTCCAGCTCTTTTGCCGTAAAGCGGTGGTGATCGGGAAAGCGCAGATGGTGTTCCACTTTGTAAGCAGTTTGCAAAAATTCCACAAGAGGAAGCGGATTGGCTATACCGGTAACAAGCAACAATGAAGCTCCTTCCCGGGGTCCTTGTTCTGGCTGATTCACCGGGACCGGTTGCCCGTAAGACATAGAGGTATAAAACTCCGGCAGATTCCACAAAGACGCTTTCTGCCGGTTTGTGGGATCCGGCAAACGCGGACAACGGGTATAGACAACACAGTCGGCTCTTTTACCGGCCCGGGGCAAATCCCGGAGCCTTCCAAACGGCAAAAGGATGTCTTTTGACACAGGCCGGGTATGATCAGCCATCAGCACATTTATGGAGGCACGCACCCTGCGGTGCTGGAATGCATCGTCCAGAATGACCGGGGGATTGCCGGGAAAATCCTTGCAGATACGAAGGAGTCCTTTAACCCTGTCTTCACAGACGGCTACGGGAACTTTTGGAAAATGTCGTTTGATCTGAAGCGGTTCGTCACCTGCCTGATCCCAGGTGTCCGTGACATTTACATAACGGAATCCTTTTGTTTTCCGGCCGTATCCTTTTGATAATACAACCGGAGTTACGTTTTTTTCCAAAAACCTGCCGGCAAGGTATTCCGTCATGGGTGTTTTCCCGGTTCCTCCCACTGTAATGTTTCCTACACAAATGGTATGAAGCGGGAATGCGTAGGATTTTAATACCCCCCTGTCGTAAAGGAAATGCCTCAGGCCCAGTATCCAGGCATACGGTGAAAACCACATCAGGCAACTATTTTTCATCCCCATTTTTCTGCTATAAAATCCAGTATATTAAACAATTCCTGTGGGTCGTTCTCGGTGACCAACCTAAGCCGGGTTGGTTTGAAATCGGGTAAGCCTTTGAAATAACAACTCAAATGACGGCGCATTTCCAGAACACCAACCCTGTCTCCTTTTACTTCCAGGGATTTGGCCAGGTGTCTTTTTGCCAGAACCACACGGGCGGATATACTCATGGGTGCTAATACATGACCGGTCTCCAGGTAATGCCTTACTTCCCGGAACAGCCACGGATGTCCAAAACTGGCCCGCCCGATCATGATACCATCTACCCCGTACTGGTCAAAAGCGCGCCGGGCCTGCTGCGGTGTACAAATATCCCCGTTCCCGATTACCGGGATGCGAATACGCGGGTTTGCCTTAACCGCACCAATAGGTTCCCAGTCTGCCTCTCCTTTATACATTTGCGCACGGGTTCGGCCGTGAATGGTAAGTGCGGCGATCCCCGCATCCTGCAACGCCTCGGCAAGCTCCCCTATGATGATGGAATCTTCGTCCCACCCCAGGCGGGTCTTGACAGTGACCGGCGTGCGGACTGCCTGCACCAGGCGGCGGGTGATTTCCACCATTCCTTCAGGGTCCCGAAGCCATCCGCTCCCCGCTCCCCTTTTTGCGATCTTGTTCTTGGGACATCCGAAATTGATGTCTATCACATCCGGGCGGGCTTCTTCGGCCATTTGGGCTGCCTGTATCAGGGCTTCCGGAATATGTCCGTATATCTGGATTCCGACGGGTCTTTCGTTATCGGATAACACTAGTTTTTCCCGGCTTTTCCAGGCATCCCGAATCAGCCCGTCAGCCGACACAAATTCCGTATACATCATATTCGCTCCGTATTCCTTGCATATATAACGGAACGATGCATCGGTCACATCCTCCATGGGTGCGAGGAAAAGAGGCTCTTTACCCAGATCAATACCTGCGATCTTCATACGACAAAGATAATTTTTTCTACTTTTGCAGTCGTATGAAAAAGATTAAAACTATAGGAGTTCTTACTTCCGGGGGAGATGCCCCCGGAATGAATGCTGCTATTAGAGCGGTTGTCAGGACGTCAACGTATTATGAATGTGATGTTATAGGTATACAGCGTGGTTTCACCGGTTTGTTACAAAACCTTTTTGTGCCGCTTCAGAATCATTCCGTGGCACAGAAAATTTCAGTGGGCGGAACATTTCTTAAGTCATCCCGCTGTCCCGAGTTTAAAACAAAGGAAGCCCGTTCCCAGGCATTTAAGAATCTGCAACAACAAGGGATAGATGCCCTGGTGGTGATTGGAGGGGACGGTTCGTTCCGAGGGGCTGAACTGCTTGTAAAAGAATACGGGGTGCCCGTGATGGGAATTCCGGGTACAATAGACAACGACATTTACGGAACGGATTATACCATTGGCTTTGACACAGCCGTGAATACTGCGGTACAGGCGGTTGACAAACTCAGGGATACGGCCGATTCTCACAACATGGTGTTTTTTGTGGAAGTAATGGGACGGGATGCCGGATTCATTGCGTTGAACACATCCATTTCAACAGGTGCGGAAGCCACCATGATCCCCGAGATCCAGACAGATATCGGCAAACTTTGCGAATACCTGGAATTGGAACGTCGTAAAAACAAAACCTCAGGGATTATCATAGTTGCCGAAGGGGAGGAACAGGGAAGCGCATCGGTAGTGGCCGCCAAAGTAAAAGAACGGCTTCCCAATTACGAGACAAGGGTAACAACACTGGGACACGTACAGCGCGGTGGATCTCCCACGGCCAACGACCGCGTTTTGGCAAGCATCCTGGGACATGATGCTGTTCTGGCCCTGGTGGAAGGAAAAACCGGGATGATGGTGGGTGTTGTAAACAACCAGACCGTCTTCACTCCGTTCCAGGAAGCCTACTCCCGTCACAGTGAAATCAACAAGCGCTGGGTTGATATCGCTTACATACTATCGCTTTGATTTCTAGAAAAAAGTAGTATCTTTGCAGCCCCTTTTAATTTAGGGATCGCAATTTTATTGTATAATTATTATAAAAATCAACCAG
>JBAZHT010000114.1:0-4395 GCA_041652255.1 Bacteroidales bacterium | reverse complement strand
TCCGGGCGTTTCAAAATACGCCTCACAGCCAATGTCCACGGCTTCCTGAAGGTTTTTGATGCGGTAAAAATCGAAATGATAAATGGGTATCTCCTCCGCAGAAAGGTATTCGTTTACCAGGGTGAAGGTGGGGCTGTTCACCTGGTCCCCGGTCCCCAGGACCTGGCACAAGGCTTTGATGAAGGTGGTTTTACCGGCACCCATCTGCCCGTAAAAGGCGATCACCCCTTCCTTGCCGGTATGTTGTAAAAGCGCCCCGGCCGCTTTCTCAATATTTTCCAGTGAAAAGATCCATTCCATGGGGCAAAGATAGAAAATTGGCAAAGATCCGGGCAAGGGTACGACGTACACATTGTTCGTTTGGCTGATATTCAAAGAGTTAAGAATATAGTGCCCCAGGGGCATGAATTTCGTAAATGGCTGATAATGAGCCAAACGAACAATGTGTACGTTGCACTCTTTTTTCAATTCGCTACCACTCCAAGAACCGGGAGCCTCGGCGTACCAAAAAAATGCCCGGTTCTTTGTGGTGCTGCAACTGATAGACGTTAAACCTGCAGAAGTTTCAAAGATCAGTACTCCCCAGTGCTCTCGATAAGCTTTTGTGATGAAGTGGCTGCTTTGAGCAAACAGTTGGTGCTGGAAGGTAGTAAGTAGTCAAAAAAACACTAACAGCTGTAATTCACACAATATGAATGTATTGCTAATTTTTGCCACGCCACAGTTACTTACTACCTCCCCCTCAAATTGCCCAAAAACAGCAAAAACCGGGGGACGTGGTAAGTGGAGGAAATCTGGACAAATCCCCCTTTAGGCTCAATTTCAGACTATTGCAGATTTTTACAACATCGCCGTTACTTACCACCTCCCGCCAAAAAGCACTCTGAAGTACCCTCACCGGTACTGTATAGCCTCGGCCAAATGCTGGATGTCTATGACAGCGGAACCTTCCAAATCTGCAATGGTGCGGGCCAGGCGCAGGATTCTGTGGTAGGCCGGGGCCGACAGATCCGGCCGGAGTGCGGCTTGTTTGAAAAACGACAAGCAGCCCGGTGTCAATTCACAATTCCGGTGCAGTTGATCTACTTTCATGTGGGCATTGCAATGAATTCCGCAGGTATTACGGAATCGTTCCCGCTGAATTTCCCTGGCCTTCTCTACCCTGCGCCGAATAACCGCGGACGATTCGCCATACACTAATGCGTTTTTCGTTAATTCCGTCATTATATTGCCCGTATTTATATAAATAACGTCATTATGTTGACGGAATTACTATATTTGTAACAGATAAGATTAAGATAATTGGTTATGGACCAAAAAATTCTATTGAGAAAATTGGAACCGGTCATTGAACAAGCTTTGGTGCCCCAAAGGGTGGTGCTCATTTTTGGGGCACGGCGTGTAGGAAAAACCATTTTGCTGGAAAGTATCCTCAACCAAATCAAAGGAAAGATAATGCTTTTAAACGGAGACGATGAAGACACAATCAGGTTGCTGGAGGAGCGCAGCATATCAAACTATAGCCGTTTATTAAAAGGGGTTGATGTCTTGGCTATTGACGAAGCACAACAAATTCCGGAAATCGGGATAAAATTAAAACTGATAGTTGATTCTTTTAAAAACATAAAAGTTATAGCAACCGGTTCTTCTTCTTTTAATCTGTTGAATGAAAGCGGAGAGCCCCTGGTGGGTCGCGCCCGGCAATTTTTACTTACACCTTTTTCCCAATTGGAACTGAGCCAGGAAGAAAATTTACTGGAAACAAGAAGGGCTTTGACTGACCGTTTAATTTACGGGGCCTATCCCGACGTGGTTAAAATGGACAGCAATAAGGAACGGCAAAACTATCTGGAACAAATGGCAGACGCATATCTTCTAAAAGATCTTCTGGAACTGGACGGTATTCGTAATTCTGTAAAATTGGTCAATTTGTTGAGACTTATTTCACATCAGGTGGGACATGAAGTGTCCTACGATGAACTGGGAAAACAAACCGGCCTTAGCAGAAATACCGTAATCCGTTACCTGGATTTGTTAAGCAAAGTCTATATCATTTATTCTTTGAGCGGTTTCTCAGGTAATTTGCGCAAAGAAGTCACAAAGTCCCGCAAATGGTATTTTTATGACAACGGGATCCGAAATGTTTTAACCGGAGATTTCAGGCCGGAAGCCTTACGTTCAGACATGGGAGAATTATGGGAAAACTATATTATCGGCGAAAAGATCAAAAATTCATTGAACCAAAACGGATTGGAAAAGTATTATTTCTGGAGAACCTACGACCAACAGGAGATTGACCTGATAGAAACCCATACAGACGGATCGCTACTGGCTTATGAATTTAAATGGGGACAAAAGACCCCCCGGATACCCAAAAGTTTTGCAACTTCGTATCCGGAAGCATCTTTTCAGGTGGTAAATCCCCGGAATTACTACGATTTCCTCAATATTTAATTTTAGTGCGTTTCTTGAGGTGTTTATTTTCCAGGGAAAAGTTCCGTTTCAATGGCATTGATGGTTTGACGGCTGACTCCGCATAAATCCGCCAGATCTTGTTGCGTGATTTTTTTAATGGCTCGTTCTACTCTTGGGTTATTCTTCATGTTTCAACCTCCTTTTTAAAATGAACAGCCTTACCCTGAATACTATAACATAAAGAAAGAAGGCAAAAAGTATATTCGAAACCAAAGGACCGCCGCAACAAAGTTAACTGAAGAAAACCGTATTTCCCTGACCAGCTCGTCTTCCTGTTTTTCTTCTGAAAATGCGACTAAAAAAGCCGAGCCGTATGCTAATACCAACAGTAAGAATGTTACATCCCTGCTGTACTGATCCACTATGGGAAGAAACGTGTTTTCATGGCTTGTGCTCCTTTCATATCTGAGCAAAATAAATAACAACAACATAACAGCTAAGGAAAACAGGCCCCAGCCAATTACCTGAAATTTGTGCGGAAGAAAACTGGCGGAAGAAAACCAGCGGAAATTTTTCAGGCGGGACCGGAGGGTGGTAAGTACCCAAAACAGCGCTTACCGCTGTAACTCACACAATATTAACATGTTGCTTGTTTATTAAAGACCGCTGCTACTTACTACCTCCCCCTCAAATTGTCCAAAAACAGCAAAAATCGGGGGACGTGGTAAGTAGAGAAAATTTGCAAAACGCTTCCCGCGAGCTCACATTCAAGCTGTTGCGGATTTTTGCAACACTGCCGTTACTTGCCACCTCCCTCCAAGCAGCAGACTCAATCCCGGGCCGACAGATCCAACAGACAGATCCCAGACAGATCCAACCGGCAGATCCCAGACAGATCCCAGACAGATCCCAGACAGATCCAACCGGAGGGTGGTAAGTACCCGAAACAGCGTCTACCGCTGTAACTCACACAATATTAATATGTTGCTCGTTTATTAAAGATCGCTGCTACTTACTACCTCCCCCTCAAATTGCCAAAAAACAGCAAAAATCGGGGGACGTGGTAAGTAGAGGAAAATAGGAATACACTTATAACACACAGATAAACAAAACGTTACGTACCGTCAGAACATTCTTATTACTTACCACCTCCTAATTAAGTACATCAAAAGAAATTGCAAATCCGCCTCCGGGAGCGGCCGTGATGGTGAGGACATCTTCCCACCTAACCGTTTTCTTAACGATTTCATAAGCCTGAGGGTTGGTACGGTAATCAGCATCAGGCGCATCTCTATAAATGGTAGCTTCATAGTAGCAATCGGGCTCCAGGAAATCAAGTGTCAGATCAAAAGTCCTTTTCTGTTCATCGGTTACTCCGCCCAAAAACCATTGGCCGTTGTTTTTGGCTTTCCGTGCTATAACCACGTAGTCACCCGGTTCTGCTTGAAGGTACCTGCTTTCAGACCAGTCAAGAGCGACGTCTTTTATGAATTGGAAGGCATCCATGAACCGCTCGTAATGTTGTGGAAGATCGGCTGCCATTTGAAGCGGCGAATACATGGTGACGTATAAACCAAGTTGGTTTGCGATGGTAGCATTTACTTTTGAGGTGTTGTTCGTAAACGTGCTCAAATCCATCTGGAATATTCCGGGCGTAAAGTCCATGGGTCCTCCGTTTAACCGGGTAAAAGGAAGAATGGTCACGTGGTTGGGCTGCGTTCCGCCAAAAGCCTGGTACTCATTTCCCCTGGCCGATTCATTGCCGATCAGGTTGGGATAGGTACGGCACAAACCGGTAGGACGTACTGCTTCGTGGGCATTGACCATAATACGATGCCTGGCCGCCTCTGTCACAGCATGGAGATAATGATTGACCATCCATTGTCCGTAATGGTGTTCTCCCCGTGGAAGAATGTCGCCTACATAACCGGATTTGACAGCGTCGTATCCGTATTTATTCATCAATGCGTACGCGTCTTC
>JBAZHT010000113.1:0-4538 GCA_041652255.1 Bacteroidales bacterium | reverse complement strand
AATCAACGGTCATTACCGGGTAGCCCGCGGTTACCTGGAGCAGTTGTCAAAAACCCTCTTTTACCGGAAATGGGCGCAAGATGCCATGCAATACATTGAAAATGAGGGACAACATGGAGGTGAGGGCCAACATGGAGATGAAGCGCGACTTGGAAGTGAGGGCCAACATGGAGATGAAGCGCGATTTGGAAGTGAGGAGCGCCTTGGAAATGAGGAACGCCTTGGAGATGATCCGCTCTATGGCCGCATCCGCAGGATCCGTTACCGGGACGAGATGCTGTTCAGTCCACAGGGACTCAATGCCATGTTGGATGTTCTGTACCGGAACAACCGGGAGAACAAAATGGCTTACGCTTACATGCTGGCCTATACCTTGCTGGCCAAAGACCTGGAACGGTTTGCCGATTACATCACCCTGGAATATCCCGCCGGGAGCGACAAACCTTTGCCCGTTCCCTACCAGGAAGCCCTGGTCTTGTATTGGGTGCAAAACAACACTTCCCTGGAAGGAATCCCCTGGAACATATCCGGCGACGTACGCAAAAAGCTGGATGGTTTTACAGCCATGTACCAGCAATTTGCCGGGGGACATCCGGAACGGGCCTTGAAAAAAGATTTTGGAAAAACGTATTGGTATTATGTCTTCTTTACTAAAACATAGCCTGGCTTTCGTTGCCCTGATAACCGTATTTTCCTGCAGCCATTACAGGGGAGAAGAAGTCGTTGAGGATTCCCTGCCGGTTATCTGGCCCGATTACACGGGAGTGACCGTACCTGTGAACATCGCTCCATTGAACTTCACAATGGAACAGCCTGCGTTCAAAAGCCCTGAAGAAAATAAGGAAAATACGTTCAGCCGCCTGGAAGCCACGGTGGAAGGGACTGACGGAACCCTCATAAAAGGTTCCGGGAAACGGGTTGTCCGTTTTCCACAACGAAGCTGGAAACAGCTTCTGGAAAAGAATGCCGGGGACAGCCTCAGGGTAACCGTACGCGGCCTGGAAGGGAAGCAATGGCACAGTTACCGGCCTTTCACCATTTATGTAAGCGATCAGCCCATTGATCACGGACTGGTTTACCGTCATATCGCTCCCGGATACGAAGTCTACAGCAAAGTGGACATCTACCAGCGGGAACTTTCCTCGTTCCACACAGAGGCCATTTATGAAAACACCCTCATTCCTCAAACCTGTGCAAATTGCCATGCCTTCAAGCAGGGTGATCCAGATTATTTTACCCTGCACGTTCGGGGAGAGAAGGGGGCCACGGTGCTGCAAAAGGAGGGAGTGTTCCGGTACCTGGACAGCCGCACCGACTCCACCGCCTCGGCCTTTTCCTATCCTTCCTGGCATCCCGACGGACGCTACATTGCCTATTCGCTCAACAAAACGTACCAATCTTTCCACGTTACGGCGGAAGACCGGATAGAAGTTTATGATTTGGTGTCGGATATCGTGATCTACGATACGCAGGAGAATTGCATCCTGGCTTCAGACCTGCTGACCACCGGTGCATTTGAGACGTTTCCCAAATTCTCGGCCGATGGGCGATCTCTGTATTTCTGCCTGGCACCGGAACAGGACCTGCCCTCTGAGTACAGAGACCTGCGGTACAATCTGTGCCGCGTGGATTTTGATCCGCTGACCGGGGAAACCGGAAAAGAAATCCATACGGTCATTGACGCCGTTTCCATAGGGAAAAGCATTTCCCAGCCCGTGCCCTCACCCGATGGCAGGTACATTCTTTTTTCCCTGCTGGAATTTGGCACGTTCCCGGTCAATCACCGGGCTTCGGAACTGGCCCTGCTTGACCTGGAAAACGGGACGTGGCGCCTGCTTGATGCCTGGAACAGTCCCGATGTGGAAAGTTACCACAGCTGGAGCAGCAATTCCTCTTGGGTGGTCTTTGCCAGCCGCCGCCGCGACGGATTGCTGGTGCTCCCGTACATCGGGTACATAGACCGCCGGGGAAATGTGGGTAAACCGTTCCTCTTGCCCCAGAAGGACCCGGTGCATTTTTACGGGACGCTGACCCGTTCTTTCAATTGTCCCGAGTTGGTCATCGCTCCGGTGAAACTGAAACTGCGGGAACTGGAACGCCGTGCCAACAAAATGGACAGGGAAGCGGTGCAATTCAGGCGTATTGATTAATCGGTTCTTTTTTGTATTTTTGTCTTACATTTGCGTGCATTGACACTTTGAGTTGTTAGCTCAGCTGGTTCAGAGCATTACCTTGACAGGGTAGGGGTCACTGGTTCGAATCCAGTACAACTCACTAATTATTCTATGATCCGTTTTGCCACCATTGGTTCCAATGTGATCGTGGATTCCTTTTTAAGGGGAGCCGCTCACGATCCCCGTTTTCAGTTATACGCCGTTTATTCACGCACACAGGAACGTGCCACGGAATTCGCAGTCAAACACGGGGTAAAGCATACGTATACATCCCTGGAAGCACTGGCAGCAGATCCGCAGGTAGATGCCGTGTACATTGCTTCTCCCAATTGTTTTCATGCTCCGCAGGCCATCCTGATGATGGAACACGGAAAACACGTGCTTTGCGAAAAACCGCTGGCTCCTTCATTTGCCGAGGGGAAAGCCATGACCCTGGCGGCCCGTCGCCACGGGGTGGTGCTGATGGAAGCCATGAAGACCACCCTGATGCCCAATTTTTTCCGGGTAAAGGAAGCCCTGCCGCACATTGGCAAAGCAAGAAGGTTTTTTGCGCAGTTCTGCCAATACTCTTCCCGTTACGACAATTTCAAGAAAGGTGAGGTAAGCAACGCCTTTCGTGCCGGGATGGGCAACGGGGCGCTGCGGGACCTGGGCGTATACGGGCTGGCACCGCTGGTGCATCTTTTTGGCATGCCGCAGCAGTTGCAGGCCTCGGCAACACTTCTGTCCACCGGGGTGGACGGACAGGGAACCGTGCTGATGACATACCCCGGAATGGAAGCCGTGGTAGAGTTTTCCAAGGTCTCGGATTCGTTTCTGCCATCGGAGATCCAAGGGGAAAACGGAAGGATCCTACTTGGCAAGCTTTCCACCGTGAAAGACCCTGTGCTGGAAATGCGGGACGGGACCACAACAGACCTTTCAGTGCCGACCATTGCAGATGACATGTATTACGAGCTGAAGGAATTCCTGGATGTCATTAAGTCGGGCGCCAAAGAATCTGCCGTCAACACGCACCAAAGAAGCCTGGATGTACTGGAGCTGGTGGACAGGGCCGGAAAAATCATTCAATCTAAATAAATACATCATGAAAAAAATTACGCTGTGTATCCTGGGCGTATTGTTTTTCTGGCAGGGATTTTCCAATCCCGTGTTGCAGAATGTGTACGCCCGCCGGACGGTGACCCTTAACGGGACATGGAACTATATTGTGGACCCGCTGGACAACGGGTATTACGATTACCGCCGCCAGCCGTTGAAGAACGGGTTCTTTCAGAACCGCAAAGCCCAGGATCCCGGAGACCTGGTGGAATACAATTTTGACCGGGACGCCACCATGACCATCCCGGGTGACTGGAATACGCAGGATGACCGGTTGTTTTTCTACGAAGGAACTGTCTGGTTCAAAAAGGATTTTACGTATACGGCCAAATCCGGCAAACGGGTATTCCTGTATTTTGGCGCCGTGAATTATACCTGCAACGTCTGGGTGAACGGGAAGGAGGCGGGATCCCACGAAGGCGGGTTCACCCCGTTTGCCTTTGATGTCACTACGTTGCTGGAAGAAGGCGGTAATTTTGTGATCGTACGTGTCAACAACGAACGTAAACCGGAAAACGTTCCCACACTGAATTTTGACTGGTGGAATTACGGGGGAATCACCCGGGACGTGATGCTGGTGGAAACGCCGGAAGTTTTCATTGACGATTACCTGGTGCAATTGCCCAAAGGAATGACAGACGTTGTGGAAGGGTATATCCGTTTGAACACTCCTGCAGCCGGTGTAAGCGTAGGGCTGCAGATCCCGGAACTGGGTATTGACAGGCAATTCGTTACCGATGAACAGGGAGAAGTGCATTTTCGCATGGGTGCCCGGCCGGAGCTCTGGTCTCCCGCATCCCCGCGTCTTTACGATGTGACGGTCTCGGGGCCGGGCGAAACAATTTGCGACAGGATCGGGTTCCGGAACATCGCCACCGAAGTGAAAAGCATTCTGCTGAACGGGCAGCCGGTTTTCCTGAAAGGCATCAGCATCCACGAGGAAGCCCCGTTCCGCCAGGGAAGGGTGATCAGCCGGGAAGAAGCCGTCATTCTGCTGGGGTGGGCCAAAGAGCTGGGATGCAACTTTGTGCGGCTGGCGCATTATCCCCACAACGAACATACGATCCGTGTTGCCGAGGAAATGGGATTGATGGTCTGGTCCGAGATTCCGGTTTACTGGACCATCCGTTTTGACAACCCGCCCACGCTACTGAACGCCTCGGCCCAGTTGCGGGAAATGATGGAGCGGGACAAGAACCGCTGTGCCGTGGTGGTATGGTCCGTGGCCAACGAAACACCCCACAGTCCCGCACGGGACGCTTT
>JBAZHT010000112.1:0-4570 GCA_041652255.1 Bacteroidales bacterium | reverse complement strand
GTCCGGACGGGACTCGAACCCGCGACCCCGTGCGTGACAGGCACGTATTCTAACCAGGCTGAACTACCGGACCCTGATTGTTTGGGAGTGCAAATGTAGGGAATGTTTTTGAAACTGCAAAAAAACTAAAATGTACGTTTCCGTATTTTTTTTCTTTTACGAATGAGGGTGCCTCTGAAAAGGAATATTTTGCGGAATGTTCCAGGATCAGAAGACCCTCTGGTGCCAGGATCCCGGCGTTCAGGATCTTTGCCGGCATGCTTTCCAATCCCGTAATGTCGTAAGGTGGATCGGCAAAGATCAGATCGTATTGTCGGGAGCATATCTTCAGAAAGTCAAAGACGTTGTGACGGACAACCTGAATTTTTGAGCCGAGTCCCAGATCGGCAACCGTATTTCTTATAAACCGGGCATGTGCCGGATTCATTTCTACACAAGTTGCCGAGGCGCATCCGCGCGAAACGAATTCCAGGGATATGCCGCCGCTTCCGGCAAAGAGATCAAGCACCGAGGTGGAGGCAATGTCCAGAGAGTTTTCCAACATATTGAACAGCCCTTCCTTGGCAAAATCAGTGGTCGGCCGTGCCTTGAAAGATCCCGGAGGCATGATGTTTCGTCCCTTAAGACTTCCGCTTATGATACGCATACCGGGAAAAAGTGAGGTCCGTATTGCAGGTTAAGGGCTTCGGTGGGAAACAGGCCCCATTGTGAAGTAGCTACGGTAATGGAAGGGAAGAAAGAACAAAGCTGTTTCAGATGTGCCGGTTTTAGCGAACCGCTTACGAAAAGGCTCAGACTCCTGGGATTGAGTTGCCATTGCTTCAGGGCAAAAAACAAAAAATACATAGCCGTAGAAAAGCGGTCTATGGCGTATGAATTGCAAAGCAAAAGCCGCTCTCCCTGCATGAGGATCAGGTCTGCGTGTGAGGGCGTAAAGTGCATGAGTGCTCGGGAATATTCCCCGCGTTCCATGATATAACGCAGCAAAGGTATTATTGAAGCGTAAAAACCGGCTTTGTGCTGGTGTTTGAAAACAGCAGCGCTTACAGGAGCCGGAAGTGCATAAATGCAGGTGGCGTCCAGTATATCGACAGACGAGTAATTTACTTCGTCCAGGTCTGCAGTCCGGAACAATTGATTGAGGACTTCCAGTGCCTGGTCAGGTTGGAAAAGAGTGGAAGGGATAAGTGTGTGCTTATGCGTGTCAATCATGACATGACAACGCAAAAAACGTTTTTGCAGGTATTCTTCCTGATGGAAGACATGCCCCACTTCTTTGGCCCATTCATTATAATCATCACCCGGAAATGAAAAGGAATGATTGCGCCATAGCAAACATTCGTGTGTTTGGGTGTCTTCTACAACAAAAGAAAGTCCATTCACGCCAATATGAATGGACAATCTGTGATGTGCCTGCGGTATTTTACTTGTCGCAGACATATTATTATTCCCAGTTACCGGCGTTGTTGTTGGGTTGATCAATACTGCCCACCTTCAAACCGGGATAACGGCCGGTGATCCTGCGTTCTTCGTTCAGATTAACGATCAGCTGACGGTCCAAGCCTTTGAGCAGCACATCGAAAGGTGTACATGCTTCAAAAAGAGGAACATCTACCCCGGATACTTTCTTAATCACGGCGCTCATTTCAAATTCTGCTCCTACTATAGGCACCCAACGCAGAGAATCAATAAAAAAATTCGGGCGCTTGAGCAATGTATCCTTAACGGCCATCTCCATACTGTCACGGACAACACGACCCTGTGCAACAGCAATCGAGTCGTCAAATGATCCGATCTGGCGTACAATGGTTATGAATCCATTGTTGTAAAAATTCTCCAGTGAATCAAAATTTGGGGCATATTTCCCGAATTCTGTTTTGTAGGTGGTTTGCAGAGTACGAATATCTTTCAAGCGCTCAATAGCCAGTTTCTCACGGAAGGTGCGTTCTTTTTCAAAATTGATGGGAGCCGTGAGACTCCTGATAATTGCATAGCCCAAAGCAATGATTATCAAGGGCAGAATAACGAGGGTAAATATTTTTTTCATTATTGAGATATTAAATAATCAAAAAGGTGTTGTGCAAAATTAGGAAAAAAAATAACCTCTGCAATAAATCAATTATATTTGCATCAATAACTTTATTATGAAGGACCTGTTTCCAAAAAAACATTTTGAAAGTTGGCAGAAAGCTGTTGAACAATCCCGGAAAATCGTACTGACCACTCACGTCAATCCCGATGGTGATGCCATCGGGGCACTTATGGGATTGGGCCTCTTTTTAAAAAAGGAAGGGTTTGAGGTTACACTGGTAAGTCCCACAAGGTATCCGGCGTTTTTATCCTTTCTTGATCCGGGCAAGGAAATTGTAGTCTATTCGCTTAACAGCAAAGCTTCTGCAAATGCCATTGAGGAGGCAGATATGATCGTAGCCCTGGATGTAAGCAGTTTTTCCCGAATGGACGAATTGGGAAAGATCATGAAGCAGGCACGCGGTTACAAAGTATTGATGGATCATCATACCGATCCTGCCTCCCGGGAATTTGATCTTGTGTTCTCTACTACACAGATCAGTTCCACCTGCGAGCTGACATACCGTGTGCTCAAAGCCTGGAAAGAGGACGCCGTTTTTTCAAAAGATCAGGCAACTGCTTTTCTGGCCGGGATCATTACAGATACAAACCAATTCGCCAACAGTGTCTATCCCGGGACTTTCAGGGTAACTTCCGAGTTGGTGGCTTTTGGAGCTGACACCGAGTTTATTTATGACCGGATATACAGAAATTTTTCCTACAACCGCATGAGGCTTATGGGATATGCGCTACAGAACATCCGCCTGCTTCCCGAATTCAAATGCGGGTATATTGTTCTTCCCCGGGATGTACTGGAAAAATTCGGCTACAGCAACGGCGATACGGAGGGGTTTGTGAACCTCCCGCTGGCCATCAACGGGATCTCTGTCTCGGCTTTTTTTCTTCAAAGAGGCGATCACATAAAAGTCTCTTTACGATCCAAGGGTAATATTCCGGTGAACGGAATCGCGCGGGAATTTTACCAGGGCGGAGGCCATTTAAATGCCTCTGCAGGAAAGATGGAAGATTCCACGGAAAATATTGAACCCTTGCTTAAAAAAGCACTGGGCACAATAATTGCATAATACGGATTTGCTATGAGGACAGGGTTGATTTTGTTTGCCGGACTTATGCTTACAGCGATTTCCTGTACCAAGGAGGACCGCAAACTGACGTTGATCCGTCAGGAAGAAGCCATTGACCAGTTTGTACAAACATTGACCAAAGACACAGTCTTTTACCGCAACGGAGTGGTTCGGGCGGTGCTGGAACAGGGATTGCCAACCGGTCAGGGCGACACGTTGGCCCCGGGAGATACAGTGTATTTTTATTATGCCGGACATATTTTCTCCAAAGGCAAAGGCGAGTTGTTTTATACCAACTCGGACAGCGTCGCCTTGTCTTACAACAGGACTCTGGAAATGGAAGAAGCGCATGTTCGTCAAGGCGTAGTGGGAGAAGGCCTGTTCCTGAAAGGACTTGATAACGGTTTCCCGGGTATGGCTCCCGGAGAACATGCTTATATAATTTTCAATGCGGATTACGGGTTCGGGAATACGCAAGTGGGCCTGGTTCCGGCCATGTCCCCGTTGTTGTTCGAAATATGGATAGAAAGGATTGTAAAAAATTAGATACCTTTGCACGAATGAAAAATATACGCTTCCTGCTTGTAATAATAATGACCGGAATGGCCGTCTTTCTTTCTTCGTGCGCGACCCAGACCGAGGAATCTTCCAGGGAGATACACGAAAATATATTGGCTGCACACGTAAAGATTGTTCATAAGGACACTTTAGAGAAAACGGAATCGGGATTGTACTATACGGTTCTCCGTCAGGGCTCTGGAGCTGCCACTACGGATTCATCCATGGTTTTTGTTAAGGAAACCATCAGGGATCTTAATTACAACCTGCAGGGAAGTACCGAAGAAGATGTGGCCAGGCAATTGGGCATGTTCAGTTACCAGGATGCTTATATACCCTTATTTTGGTACATGGGGCAGTATTCCATCATGATGGGCCTGGAAGAAATGTTGCAACAGATGCGTGAGGGCGAGGCCCGAAGGATATGGTTGCCGTATTGGTTATCGGCTTATGCAGAAGGTGGTACAAGTGAAAATTCCGTGACCATGGTATATGATCTGGAACTGGTTAAGGTTGTGGACGATATCGTACGTTACGAAATTGATACCCTGGAAGCTTTTCGCGATAAGTATTATCCCGGCCTCGATTCACTGGAAAATGGTTTTTATAAAATGACCCTGATTCCCGGAACAGGAGATTCTCTGGAACACGCAACTACTGTTAGTGCTTATTACATCGGAAAATTTCTGAACGGACATGTATTTGACACCAATGTGGCAGATACTGCTTTGAAATACAGTATTTACAGTTCTTCAAACAGCTATTCGGAACTCAAAGTAACCCTGCCCGCTAAAGAAGAGGAGGGTGACGATACGGAAACTACCGAAGAGGGCTCTGTCGTGGAAGGATTCAGTAAA
>JBAZHT010000111.1:0-4669 GCA_041652255.1 Bacteroidales bacterium | reverse complement strand
AGTTACCAGCCTCGGCTCACCCCGATAAGGGTACGTTGGCCTACTGTGCAGAAAGGGACGGGGAGTACGATGTTTATACCATTCCGGTCGGCGGTGGCACGGAAACCCGCCTGACCCTAGCTCCCGGTCTGGACGACGGCCCCGAGTATACCCCCTGCGGCAATCACATTTGGTTCAACTCGGTCCGCACCGGCCTGATGCAACTCTGGCGCATGCGCGCCGATGGCTCGGCACAGGAACAAATGACCTTCCATACAAAGATCAACGCCTGGTTCCCGCACGTTTCCCCCGACGGGGAGCATGTGGTCTATATTGCTTATTACGTGGGCGATTTGGAACCCGGAGAGCACCTGCCCGACAAAAACGTAGAACTGCGCCTGATGCCCGCTGCCGGCGGTCCTTCCCGCCTGCTGGTCAAGCTCTTTGGCGGCCAGGGCACCATCAACGTCAACTCCTGGTCCCCCGACAGCCGCCGGATCGCATTTGTGTGCGTCGGACACATTGTTCTTTAGGCTGATTCTTAGCGTTTTATGAATTTGGTACCCCCGGGGTATCAATTTTGTTATTACCTGATTATCAAGCAAAAGAACAATGTGTCCGACGCACACTTTTTTGCTATCTTTGGGGATATGAAAAAATCGCTTATTCTTTTCTTTACGCTTATTATTACCGTACAGGTTTTTGCCGGTAAATCAAACCTGGAAAAAATAGTGAAGCCCCGTATGCGGGTGATCATTGTGAACGATTTTGGGGGAGACCCGGACGGGCTTGTGCAGCTTGCGCATCATCTTTTGTGTGGTTCCACGGAAATCACTGCCATCATTGGGTCACATCTTACTGACCGCACATCTTTTGACCGCTCGGTGGGTTCGGTAGAGCTGGCCTGCCGCAAGGCTGGTGAGGTGGTATCGTTGCTGGGGATGCAGGACCGTG
The DNA here is from genome assembly GCA_041652255.1 of Bacteroidales bacterium. GTDB lineage: Bacteria > Bacteroidota > Bacteroidia > Bacteroidales > UBA932 > DMER64. The sequence goes on along the minus strand of JBAZHT010000111.1, from coordinate 3,736 downwards.
TTCCGGTATTACCGGGGGCAGAAACGGGGATGACAGATCCGGGTGAGCCGGTGGATTCTCCGGGTGCCCGCAAGATCATTGCCGAGGCATTGCGTACCGATACCGATATGCCTTTGTATGTGGTTTGCGGATCGGGGCTGACCGATGTGGCCAGTGCCTGGCTGATGGAACCATCCATTGCCGGACGCTTCACCCTGGTATGGATAGGTGGTCCGGAATATGAAGGAATGGCTTTCCCGCCTCCGGGACATTCATCTGTGGAATATAACGTGAGCATTTGTATCCCAGCCGTTCAAACAGTATTTAACCTGTCGGACATTCCCCTGTGGCAGGTGCCCCGCAATGCCTACCGGCAATGTATTTATTCGTTTGATGAAATACAGAACAGGATCAAGCCTGCCGGACCTGCCGGGGCTTACCTGGCCCGTTCCCTTGAAGAGGTCACGGACAATATGAACCGATGGGGCAATCCCATGGGCGAGACCTACATCCTGGGGGACTCGCCCCTGGTACTGCTCACTTCGCTGCAAAGCAACTGGGAGCCGGATCCTTCATCCAGCCTTTACCGGCTTGTCCCGGCACCCGAAGTGGATGAAAACGGGCAGTTTCTGGAAAACCCCGGAGGCCGTTTGATCCGCGTTTACGACCGCCTGGATCTCCGGTTGATGTTTGGTGATATGGAGGCAAAATTGGAGGCTTTGTGCCGAGGCGCTTCCGCGCAGGGAGGCAATCCGTTCATTACTCATATGTATACGGCCGATCCCTCGGCACGGGTTTTTAACGATACGTTGTTCGTGTATCCTTCGCACGATGAAGATGATGCCGTGAATTTCAGCATGAAGGACTGGCATGTGTTTTCCACTACAGATATGGAACACTGGACGGATCACGGGGCGGGTTTTTCCCTGGACGGAATAAGCTGGGCCTCTTCCCGTGCCTGGGCACCGGACTGTATTCAACGCCACGGAAAGTATTATTTCTATTACCCGGTGGAGGCCGCCAAGATCGGGGTGGCGGTGGCCGACACCCCGTACGGTCCCTTCAGGGATCCGTTAGACTCGGCATTGATCCATATCCAAAGCAAGGGGGTGGTGTGCAGCCGGGATTTTATAGATCCGGCGGTCTTCATTGACGATGACGGCCAGGCGTACCTGTATATGGGACAGTTGGTGGTCAATGCCATTAAGCTGAACCGGGACATGATCTCTTACGACGGACAGGTGCATTTGCTGGAAGGTACCGATGATTTTTTCGAGGCGGTATGGATGCACAAATACAACGGAATGTATTACCTTTCGTATGCAGCCGAAAGCGGGGAGATAAAATATTGTACGAGTGACAATCCGCTGGGACCCTTCACGTACCGGGGAGTGATCCTGCAGCCCATGAACAGCGGAACCAACCACCATTCCATTGTGGAGTACAATGGAGAGTGGTATTTGTTCTATCACAACTCGGACCTGTATTACAGGAATCATCCGGATTCGATTGAGAAGTTCGGGTGGGGATATCCGGGCAGTCCGCATCCTTTCCGCCGCTCAATCTGTTTTGACAAATTGTATTACAATGAAGACGGGACCATTCAGAAAGTGGTTCCTACAAAATAAATTGTGACCAAAACCTTTATGCTATGGGAACTGTTCATTTGATCGTGGGTTTGTTTTTCATAGGTCTGGGATTTCTCGTAAAAGCCTTTCCGGACCTGATTGCCGGGTACAACACATTATCTCCGGAAAAGAAAAAGAACGTGGACATTGACGGACTTTCAAGATATATTCGTAATGGATTGATCATTATGGGTTTATCATTAATGGTGGGCTATCTTTTGTTCCGTTGGGCCGGATGGATTTATTTGGCTAATATGATGATCCTGATCGTAACGCTGGTTGGATCTGCCATCCTTATGATGAGTGCTAACAGGTTCAATTTGAACAGGGAGAAGAGTGGCATAAGCCAATACGTGATACTGGGAATCATCCTGTTTCTTTTGGCAGGGACTTTCCTGTTCGGGTTTATGACAACCAAAACTCAGATAAACGGAGATATGATCCGTTTTACCGGGATGTACGGCAAGGAAATAAAGGTTTCTAAAATCGAAAAAGTGGAGCTTACAGATACCATTCCGGCCATTTTAATGAGGACCAACGGATTCAGTATGGGACCCGTACATAAGGGGAATTTCCGGCTGGAGGAATTCGGGAGGTGCCGGTTGTACATCAATTCCGGGAAAGGTAAATACCTGATTGTTACTGATGTTGAGGGATTTAGAACCATCTTGAGGTACAAGAACGATCAGGAAAGCCAGGGTATTTATGAGCGGATCAATGGGTTGCTCCCGGATTAATCATTCTTGAAAGGCCTGCATGATCAATGCGGCTTTTTCTGTTAGATCCAATTGATTCAGTCTGTGTACCAGGAACTGTAATCCGTGAATGTCTGTGTCGTAAAGGTTGGGCTGTTCCTGTATTTCCTTTATTTTGAGGGCCATTTCTTCCGGGCTGCTCGTCACGGCCATTTTGGTCAGTTCAACGCCGGCTGTCAATTTTGGGACTTCCAGCAGGTTTTGATGCATGATCCGGGCATACGCGGGGTAAATGGTGCTTTGGTAAGACAGGTAGGCCAGGTAATCGTTCATAAGGTATATGATCAGGCTGCCGTTGTCCAGGTTCCAGATGGAATTGGACAGGTACCCGGGCAATTCCCCGCCTCGTTGGATGATGGTTACCGGGGCATCGGCAATGCTCCAGCCGTACCCGAAACTTACACCGTGCTCATTTTCCCCGTATAGATTGTGAGCCAGGATGTGTTTTTGAACGGCTTTTTCAAAAGATCTGCCGGTTATCAGTTTTTTGGCATCCAACGCCCGGTAAAAGCGGTACAGGTCTGTCAACGTGGAATAGACGTTGCCATCGCCACAAAAGCCGCTTACGGCATAGGTACTTGAAAATTCGGGAAGCTTTACAGCTTCTTCATATTTTCCGGTAAAGGGGTAGAACAGGTATCCCTTAGCAACGTTGCCTGCCTGTTTGATATCTTCCATGTCATAGACAGAGGTCCTTTCCATTTTTGCCGGGCCGAATATGTATTTGTGCAGGTATTCTTTGAAATCCAGTCCCGATATCTGTTCCACGATTTGTGCCAGGACAATGTATCCCAGGTTGTTGTACGCGCTGCTTTGACCGGGTGTGAAACGCAGGGCAGGCTTCTGGGCATACAGGGCATCCATTACGTCTTGGTTCGTAGCGATCCTGGATTGGTCCCATTGCATATTCTGTAAAAGCTGGCTGTCTTCGGGCAGACCGCCTGCGTGGATCAAAAGGTGGTGAATGGTGATTTCGGAGTAGGGGAATCCGGGCAGGTGTTTTTCAACAGGGTCCTCAAGTTTGAGCAGTTTCTTTTCTTCCAGTTGCTGAATAGCAATGGCCGTGAAGATCTTGCTTACCGATCCGGTATTGAAGAGGGTGTTTTCATTGAGCGGGATTTGTTTTTCCCTGTCGGCAAGGCCCAGGCAGTTTTGGTAAATGATCTTTCCGTTTTCCGCTATGAGTACATTGCCGTTGAATTGCCCGCGTGCATGCATGGTTGTAAAGAGGGTGTCCAGCAGGAGGGCTTTTTCATGGTTGGGGTTGTTGCGGCAGCCTGTGACGAGGACGAAGCAAAAAACAATTGTCAGGATTGGTATCTTTAATCCTGAAAAAGTTGTAGACTTAATCATAAAAGGCAAGTTTTGGGTTTT
>JBAZHT010000110.1:0-4721 GCA_041652255.1 Bacteroidales bacterium | reverse complement strand
CATCACTTTGTCATAATAGAGACGGCGCTGTTCATTATACCCCATTCTGTTTTCTTTCATGTTTGACTCTTGTTTTGTGAGTCAACTTTTTTTAGGGAAAGACAGTTCATCCTCAAAAACAACCCTATATGAGGATGAAGAACCGGAAATCCGAGGGGTTGTTCTCAAAAAGAAGCTAAGATGTGAATGGATCGTATTGGAGAAGATGGTCCCGCGGATACAAACGACCGTTGGCCGTTGCAGGAAACGTAGGAAGGATCCTGGGTACGGCAATTTGATAAACTTGTAAAGCGGAGTACTTTCTGAGGGAAAGTTGCCAATGCCGCTAAGTTTGAGCCTATTCAAAAATAAAAAAAGCCGGCTGCATTGCTGCGCCGGCCTTCATTTATGGTTACCCGGTTAAGCCTGTGCGGCTTCTGCCGGGGATTGAACCGATACGTATGATTTGTTATTGGCTTTCTTACGAAAAACCACAACTCCATCTGTCAGAGCATACAAGGTATGATCTTTACCTATACCAACATTTTCTCCGGGTTTGTGTAAAGTACCTCTTTGACGGACCAGAATGTTACCAGCTTTGGCAACCTGCCCGCCAAATAATTTAATTCCTAAACGTTTGCTGTGTGATTCGCGGCCGTTCTTTGAACTACCGACACCTTTTTTATGAGCCATAATCCTGTGTCTTAGTTGTTATGAAATTGTGTCAATCCGGATTTGCGTCAAATACTGACGGTGTCCGTTACATTTCTGGTATCCTTTTCTTCTTTTCTTTTTGAAAACCAGTACTTTTTTACCTTTCAGATGCTTAAGTACCGTGGCACTTACCGTAGCTCCTTCCAGGTAAGGTGTTCCAACAACCACGTTTCCTTCTGTATCTTTGAGCAATATTTTCTCAAAGCTGATTGTGGATCCCTCTTCTGCCTGAAGGCGATTCACGAAGACTCTTCTGCCTTCTTCTACCTTAAACTGTTGTCCTGCAATATCAACAATTGCGTACATAAAATAAATTTTATCTTGTTTTCAACCGCAAGCGGGCGCATTTAAGCACCTCTTATTCAATAGCTTGACGATCATTAAATATTTTCCGGCTAAAATCGGACTGCAAAGGTAAAAAAGTTTCCCGGAATACCAAAGAAAAAGTATCTTTGTGACATTGCAACAACTTTGTTATGAATTCTCCGTTTATCATTACACACCCGCTCCAGGCATCTGAAGTTCTGGGAAGAACAGCCGGGGCTGACTGGCTGGCATCCAACCTTCTGAAGGGACAACATTCCGTTGTCTGGGACAATCCCAAGACAGGCAAATCGTCCTTGCTCAACAAAGTCTTGATGCAAATACGAAAAGCCGAACAGGATCCTGTCATTTGCAGGTTGTCCTGTTATAACATCCGTAGCGAAAACACCCTGTATGCCTCCATGACCAATGCCCTGATATGTTCTGTTGCCGGCACACTGGGCGAATGGGAAAAAATCACGAAAGACCTTTTGCCCCTCAGCAACCCGGGTATCTCTGTTCCCCGCATTCATGAACAGGAATTTGCCTTGACTTTTGACCGCACTCCCGTTGCAGAAGACTACGCTGAACTGGCCCGTTTTCCCGGAGAGCTTGCCGCATACCTGCAAAGGCCGGTGATCATGGTAATGGAATCTTTTCACACGTTGGTCCCCGCTTTCGGGAACGCTTCACGCTCCATTTTCCAAAGAATTGTCAAAACGTGGAAAAGTCTGGATCAAGTGACATTTCTCATCAGCGGATGCGGGAGTGTAGCATCGGCCGGTTATTCCGTTTACAGGGAACTCTTTGACATACGAAAGCCTTTTCACGGTTTTGCAGAATACATACCTCTGGAGCGTATTGAAGAAAAAGAATTTTCTGATTATATCATCAGAAATTTCGGAAAAGCCGGCCGCGTAATTTCCAGGGATTTCGCAGAAATGATTTACCGGAAGATGGAAGGGCACCCCTATTACGTCCAGTATTTTGCAGATCTGTGTTTTTCCAATACCAAAGGGTACATGAACGAAGTCATGTACCTGAACGGGTTGGATGAATTGATGGAAATTTTCCGGCATCCCTTCGAGGACATATGCCGGGACCTGACCAACCCCCAGATATTCTTCCTCAGGGCACTTACAGACGGTGTGGAACAATTCAGCTCGCGTGAAGTGCTGGAGAAATACATGCTAAATTCTTCTGCCAACGTATACCGGGTAAGGGATGCCCTGGAAAAAAAATCCATAATTGAGATCGTAAGAAAAAAGCCCCGGTTTATCGATCCTCTTTTCAGACTGTGGTTTAAGGAACGATATTGCAGAACATACTGGATCCCATGAAAAATATCGTTGTCTTGACAGGAGCCGGGATGAGCGCCCAAAGCGGGATCAGCACATTCCGGGACAGCGGTGGTCTCTGGGAAAATTACCCGGTTCACCAGGTGGCTTCTATTGAAGGATGGAACAAAAATCCGGAATTGATGCTCACTTTTTACAACCAGAGAAGAACTGCACTGAAAGATGCTATTCCCAACAAAGGCCATCTGATTCTTGCCGGACTGGAAACCCATTTTCACGTAAGTATTATCACTCAAAATATTGATGACCTTCACGAACGTGCCGGAAGCACACATATTCTTCATTTACATGGAGAGTTAACAAAAGCCCGCAGCAGTGAAGATCCGGATCTGATCACCCATATAGGATACGATTCCATAGCATGGGGAGACAAAGCAACCGACGGGTCCCAGCTCCGCCCGCACGTAGTATGGTTTGGAGAATCTGTTCCCAATATGACCAAAGCTATCCAATGGACACAGGAAGCCGATATCATGATAGTAGCAGGGACTTCCCTGGCAGTATATCCCGCTGCCGGACTGGTTGATTTTGCGCAAGACAACATTCCGTTATTCCTGGTAGATCCAAAACCCGCTCCCGTAAGAAGAAAAAATGTATACGTTATTGCAGAAAAAGCCGTTGAAGGGCTGGAAAAAACCCAAAAAATATTGATCGAAAATTATTTATGAAACCTAAAAACCCTTTTACCGGAACCCTTCCGCCGGAACGCATCCATACAGACTACCTGCACCGCCTGGCATGGGGAACCGATGCTAGTTTTTACCGAAAAATTCCCGGGACTGTACTTTTTCCTGACACAGAGGATGAAGTATCCCGGATCATTAGAATATGTCACGAAAAGAAGATCCCGGTAACCTTCCGTGCAGCAGGAACCAGTCTTTCCGGGCAGAGCCTTTCCGACAGCGTATTGCTTGTTGCAGCAACGCGCTGGGATAAATACGAAGTACACGAAAACGGAGAAACCATCACCTTGCAGCCCGGGATCGTGGGAGACCGTGTCAACGAGATCCTTAAACCATACGGAAAGAAATTTTCACCCGATCCCGCATCGGTATCTTCTGCCATGGTCGGAGGTATTATTGCCAACAACGCATCCGGAATGAATTGCGGCACACATGCCAACAGCCACCGTATAGTCCGTTCCATACGCATCATCCTGGCAGACGGGACCGTTCTGGATACGGGGAGTAAAGAAAGTAAAGAAGCTTTCTGCCGTACGCACCCGGAATTTTTAATGGAACTGAAACGCATCCGGGAACGGGTTATGAACAATCCTGCCCTGGTGGAAAAGATCAGGCACAAATACTCCATTAAAAACGTAACCGGCCTGAACATCCTTCCCTTTGTGGAATTTGAAGATCCATTTGACCTTATCACTCACCTGATAGTGGGTTCGGAAGGCACGCTGGCATTTTTTTCCTCAGTCACCGTAAGTACAGAACCTCTATGGCCGTTACGTGCCAGCGCCATGGTTTATTTTCATTCCATTAAAGAGGCCTGCCGAGCCGTCCAGACATTAAAAACTTTGCCGGTCATAGGAGTGGAACTGTTAGACAGCAACGCGCTAAGATCTGTACAGGATAGAGAAGGCATTCCCTCTTACATTAATGATCTCCCTGAAGGAACCACATCATTGCTCATTGAAACGGCCGCACAGAACAAACAGGAACTTCGCGAAAAAACGGATATAATTACCAGGGGACTGGACCGGTTCAAAAAATTGCAACCAGTCACTTTTACGGACAAGGAAAGTGAATATTCCGTCCTCTGGAACATACGTGCCGGCATCTTTCCCTCCATTGGAGGCATGCGAACACCGGGCTCAACATGCCTGATAGAAGACGTGGCTTTTCATCTTAAAGATATTCCGGAAGCCGTTGCCCAATTGCAGGATATTCTGGTAAAACACCAATACCATGACAGTGCCATATACGGACATGCCCTGGAAGGCAACTTTCATTTCATTTTGAATCAGTCCTTTGACACACCCGCTGAGATCCAACGCTACGAAGCACTCATGCAGGATGTAGTAAATATGGTGACTGAAAAATATCAGGGATCTTTGAAAGCAGAACACGGAACGGGCATCAATATGGCCCCTTTCGTAAAACAGGAATGGGGAGAAGATGCTTTCGATATCATGAAGCGCATTAAGCAACTCTTTGATCCGAAAAATATCCTGAACCCGGGTGTGATCTTTAATGACGACCCCCATTGCCATATTAAGGATTTCAAACCCATGCCCGTTCTCAATCCCATAGTAGATAAATGTATAGAATGCGGCTTTTGCGAAGTGAACTGCCTCACCTGGGGATGTACCCTAAGCTCCAGGCAACGGATCATCGTACAACGCGAAATCAGGCGACT
>JBAZHT010000109.1:0-4821 GCA_041652255.1 Bacteroidales bacterium | reverse complement strand
GGGGATATAGTCGGGGATTATTAAAATAAAAATACCACAAATATTTGTTATTAAACAACTTGTGGTATTGTTATGTGCCCGGAACAGGACTCGAACCTGCACAAGGTTGCCCTCGCTAGTCCCTGAAACTAGTGCGTCTACCAATTCCGCCATCCGGGCGGGTAACCCTGCATATGTTATGCAAATAGTTTTTCAAAGGGATTGCAAAGATATATAAAAACTAAAAATACGCAACGTCTTGCGACAATATATCTTTTAACAAATTATTCGCAAGCCGGCTGGCTCCAATGCGAAACAGGGAAGGTGTCAACCATTCCTCCCCCAGAATTTCCTTTACAATAGAATGGTATTCAAGGGCTTCTGCAGATGTTACGATTCCTCCTGCAGGCTTGAACCCTACCCGTTTGCCTGTTTGCTTGTAATATTCGGCAATGCATTTACACATGACAGTGGCCACAAAAGGGGTGGCTGCAGGATCCATTTTTCCGGTCGAGGTTTTAATAAAATCCGCACCGTTTTCCATGGCCAGGAAAGATGCTTTCCGGATATTTTCCTCTGTTTTGAGTGCGCCCGTTTCCAGGATGACTTTCAAATGTGTATCAGGCCCCATGGCCTTGCGAATCCCGCGAAGCTCTGCCACGACCCTGTCGTATTGTCCGGCAAAGAAAAAATTCAGGGACAGGACCACATCTACTTCATCGGCACCTTGTTCCACGCAAAGGGAGCATTCCTGTTCCTTGATCTGCGTAAATGTCTGGGATGCGGGGAACCCGGCTCCTACAGCAGCGATCTTCACGCCCTTAACCCGTAAGGTTTCCCTTACGGCGCCTATCAATGCGGGATACACACAAATAGCCGCTACATGCGGCATCTCCGGATAGTCTTCTGCAAAGCGGTTCACGTTTTGGGCAAACAGACTCCCCCTGGCTTCCGTATCGGTAGCATTCAGGGTGGTCAGGTCTATAAAACTGAAACATTGTTGTAACGCATCCATATTATTCTCTTTTTTTACTGTCAATGATTATGGTAACCGGACCGTCGTTGATCAGCTGCACTTCCATGTGAGCCCCGAATATTCCGGTTTCTACTTCTATTCCCGTATACGTTTGCAACTGCATGCAGAAAGATTCGTACAAGGGAACTGCTATGGCAGGATCCGCTGCCTTTACGTACGAGGGCCGGTTTCCTTTACGGGTAGATGCATGGAGCGTAAACTGGCTTACTACCAGCAACCGACCCGATACCTGTGAAACAGAGAGGTTCATAACCCCCTGATCGTCATCAAATATCCGCAGGTTCGCGATCTTGCGCACCATCCATTCCAGGTCCTCCCGGCTGTCTTCATCTTCAAACCCGGCCAGGATCAACATGCCCGGACCGATGCGTCCTTTCAGGTGTCCTTCAATTTTTACCGAGGCTTCCCTCACCCTTTGAATTACCGTTCTCATAGCATTATGCGGCAACCACCGTCTTAATTCCTTTCTTTTCCACCTCACGGGCGATGTCCTGCAGTTTTTGCGGGGAACATTTCTTCAAACCTTCCAGGGGAGTGGGCCTGTCCAGTGTATATACCATCACTTCCTTCGGGCCAAGTTCATCCAGGAGCCCGTACCAGGCTTCCAATTCTTTGTCCGTGGTATTGTCCACCTCGGTGCCATCGATCATCCCGCTGAAAAACAAGGTCTGGAGCGTAAAATCACCGCTGAAGCCTTTCAATGCTTCCACGGTCCGGCGCAACGAATACCCCTTTCCCGCCCGGTTGATCTTTTGCAGCGTATCTTCATTTGCCGAGTCGATCTTCATGATCCTTCTATCCGCCAGCAGCAAGCCTTCAAAGACATCGGGAATCTGAAGTGTCCCCGAGTTGGACAAAACACAGATTTCCGAGTCCGGGCTCAGGACGTCGCGAATTGCCACCGTATCCTGCATGATCTTCAGAAAATCCCTGTGTAGTGTAGGTTCTCCATTCCCGGAAAAAGTAATGACATTGGGCAAACGGTTTTCCTTTGCCAGCTTTTTCAATTTTTCCTCCAATGCATGGGAAATTTCCCCGGGAGAAGGTATCGTATCTTTCAAATCCGGCTGATTTGCATCTGGCTGCGGATTCCATCCGCATTCACAATATACGCAATCAAAATTGCATACTTTCCGGGTTGCCGGCATCAGGTTGATGCCCAGGCTGGAACCCAGACGCCTGCTGTGGATCGGTCCGAAAACCGGACTATAAAAGTTCCTGTTTTCCATCTCTATCCAGATTAATGCTGACTTTTATACGTGGTATAACTGTTTTGGGACGGGCCAGAAACACAGGAATGGAATCCCTGTAAGACAGTGTATCAATGACGGGCAGCAGACGCAATGCAGGGTCTTTGTACAAAGAATCCCGGTCCATGCGCCAGGGCTGTACCTGCGAGGAATCAGGAGGCAAGATCCTGAGCAGGGATTGCTTAAATACCATGTCGTGGATACCGGGTACCGAATCCTTTAGCCAGGAATTAAAACGCGCTACAAGTTCCTTTTGCCGGGCATTGTAAGAAAGTTGTTCGTTATAAGCCGACCGTTCAGCGTTGATATTCCTTCTTAATTGAGTCAGCAGGGACTTAAAACGGGCCGGACGGCTTGCGTAATGATCCAGTGTGGCTAAAAATTGTTCCGTTGTGTAGCCGTATTTTTCCAGAATGGGGGGATAAACCAGCGTGGAATCGGCCAGACGGCCCAGGGTGCCGTCCCGTTCCAGGATAAGGTCCGTCAGGAACATTTCCCGTAAAACCAATTGGAAATCTTCCTTTGGAATCCTTCGGGCGGAAGGTCCGGTACACCCGGTCAGGAAAAATATTGTACAAACAACGGTTAGCGCAATTCTCATATACCTGCAAAGGTAAAGAAAATTGCGGTTTGTGCAGGTACCTTTAGCGGTTGTCCCACCATAATCCGGGTACCGCTCAAAACTTCTGTCCCTTTAGTGGCATTTCCCAGCCCCTGGCTGTAACGTTCCCATTCCACCGAGACCGGTTCGGTCCCGTTGTTGATCAGGACCATGACGCATTCATTATCCAGAATCCTGAAATAAACGTACATGTTTTCTTCGTACCGGGGGAGGTAGTGAAGCAGGCTGCCGTATTGAACAACTTTTGAAGATTTTCTCCAGGTCAGCAAACGGGAAATGTAATCGTACACATTTTCTTCCAGGGGATCCCTTCCTGCGGGGTCCAGTACGCGTGCCGGCATGGGTACCCGTTCTTCTCCGTGTCCCAGGCGATTGGGGTCTTCTGCCGCCAGTAACACCTCGGTTCCGTAATAAATTTGCGGGATTCCCCGTGTGGTTGCCAGGAAAGTATATGCCATTTTCAGCTTTTCAGGGTTCCTTCCCAACATTTCGTACATGCGGTTGGTGTCGTGGTTCTCTGCAAAGATCAACAGCTCATTGGGATTCTTGTAGACGAAGTCGTTGGAGATCACGTTGTACAGACGTACCATTCCCTGGCCCCATTGGGGATCGGTATCTTCCATGAAAGCCCTGGTAATCTCACCCTGGAGCGTAAAATCCATTACGGTGGGACCGCCGGGCCGGGGACCGCGCTCCCAGTAAGCTACCTGCTGGGGATGGTTGTACCAGCATTCGGCCAAAACCGTTGCATGGGGGTATTCATTCCTCAGGGCAGCCGAATAAGCAGAAATGGCCTTTTCATCTGAATAGGGATATGTATCTATGCGCACTCCGGCCAGTTCTGCGTATTCCATCCACCATACGGTTACCTGGATGAAATAATGTAAAACAAAAGGATTGGTCAAATTCATATCGGCCATGGAGGTATCGAACCAGCCCTGGACGCAAAGATCTTTGTCAACTTGCGCAGCATGGGGATCCATATGGGTAGTCATGGTAAAATTGGATCGGGTATAGGTGTCAAATACGTTAATCCAGTCTTTGAAAGGCAGGTCTTCCATCCACCAGTGGGCCGTCCCGCAATGATTGGGAACGATGTCCTGGATAAAGGAAATCCCTTTTTGCGACGCTTCCCGTACAAGTTCCCTGTATGATTCATTGGTGCCAAAACGGGGATCTACCCGGTAATAATCGGCACAAGCATAACCGTGATACGAGGCACGTGGTTCATTGTCTAACGTTACCGGAGTGGGCCATACGGCCGTAACACCCAGTTTCTGAAGGTAATCCAGACTCGTACGCATTCCTTCCAGGTCTCCTCCTTTCCGTCCGTAATCATGATGGTAGCCGGCTTTTTCGGCTGCTTCCTCAACGGAATCGTTCCCGGGATCTCCGTTCACAAAACGGTCAGGCATCAACAGGTACAAGACATCGGAAGGATCCAGGCCCCGCCGTGCGGACGATCCGGGTTTTCTTTCGTTCAACGTGTAATTGAAACGCGTTTTATTTTTTCCGTCGGTCCACTCCAGGGTATATTCACCGGCTTTGGTGCCTGAAAGGATCGTTACGTCAAGAAAAAGATAATTGGGACTGTCTGCCTTGTGTACTTTGGTGATCTCCAAGCCCGGAGTTATACTGCTTACCGTGCCTTTTCCCAGTCCGGGACCATAGATCATCAGCTGAAGAGGGGTTTCCATGCCCACCCACCAACAAAGCGGTTCTATCCTTTCAATAGACGGTTTTTCATGTTTCATGGCACTGGCTGCGGTTATCATTGCCGGGATCAATAGACATAAAAGAAAGATTCGTTTCATAGTACTATTTTAAGGTAAGGATGCGGTACCCGTGAGGTTCCATATCCCATGTATGTTTGTTACTTATTTCATATTCCTGACGGGTGAACCAGTCCAGGTACATTCCGTCGGTCTGTGATC
>JBAZHT010000108.1:0-4853 GCA_041652255.1 Bacteroidales bacterium | reverse complement strand
CACAATTAAAAACAAGAGCCCTTTACCTATGCTTTTCATTATACGTATTTATTTCTGAGTAACTCGGCCACCCCCGGGTCAATGGCATCTTTTTGACGCAGTTCATCAAACAGGGCCAATAAGTCATTAATTTTTAATCGCCTTTTGGATTCTCCCCGGAAATCATACGCCAACCGACCGTTGTGCATCATAAGGATACGATCTCCCATCTGCACCGCCTGCTGCATGGAATGGGTCACCATCAGGGTAGTCAGCCGGTCCCTGTTTACGATCATTTGCGTAATATCTATGACCTTGGCGGCCGTTTTTGGATCCAGGGCGGCTGTGTGTTCGTCCAGCAACAACAATTTTGGCTTGATTGCCGAGGCCATTAAAAGCGTAAGTGCCTGCCGCTGACCACCGGAAAGCTTGCCGATGGGATTGTCCAGCCGCTCTTCCAGATCCGTATTCAGTGGCCGGACCATCTGCCCGAATGCCTCATTCTGTCTGGTTGAAATCCCTTTCCCCAGACCCCTGGATTTGCCGCGTTTCATGGCCAGAGAAAGGTTTTCGCCTATTGTCATATTTGGAGCTGTGCCGCTCAGGGGGTTTTGAAAAACCCGCCCTATGTACCGGGCCCTTTTATGCTCGGGCCAGCTTGTTATGTTCACTCCATCCAGCATAACGGTTCCTTCATCCACAGAAAAACTGCAGGCTACCGCATTGAGTAACGTGGATTTGCCGGATCCGTTGGTCCCCAGCACACAAACAAAACCGCCTTCCTCCAGGGCAAAGGAAACTCCCTGCAGCGCCCTGACTTCGTTAACCGTTCCTTCGTTGAACGTTTTCTCCAGACCGGTTACCTTAAGCATACTCTTTTCTTTTGAACAACTCTTTTCTGCGTTTCATTAAAACATGCAGAATAAGGGCTATAAATACGAAACCCGCGGTGATGATCTTCAGATCGTTAGGATTCATTCCAAGACGTAACGCGATGGCCACCAACAGGCGGAACAGCACAGAGCCCAGTACGGCTCCAAAGATCACATAACCTACTCTTGTTTCACCAACAACAGCCTGTCCAATGATTACGCTGGCAAGGCCCCAGACCATCATACCAATGCCCATCTGCACATCGGCAAATCCCTGGAATTGTGCCAACATGGCACCCGACAGGGCAACCAAGCCGTTGGCCAGGGCAATCCCAAAGACGATCATGTTTTTGGTATTTACTCCCAATGCCCTGACCATCTGGGCATTATCCCCGGTAGCACGCATGGCAGTTCCCAGGTGGGTTCTAAAAAACCATCTTAGTACTATACATATCAGGGATATGACTATCAAGGCCGCCAAAAGAACCAACAGATCTTTTGCATCCACACTCCAGCCCAGCAATAAGATTTTTTCCTTACCGCCGAAAATCCATAATGAAATTGTTTCAAGAGGGCTGAAGACAGTCATGGCCCCTTGCATGGGTAAATTGCTCCTTCCCAAAACATGAAGGTTTACCGAGTAAAGGGCCGTCATGACCAGAATCCCGGAAAGCAGGGGATTGATCTTGAACCGGGTATGGATCAACCCGGTAAGTGCTCCGGCTATCATGCCGCTGATAAAAGAAATGACACAGGTCAAAATCGGATCCAGACCCTTGACAATGAGCATCATGCCTAGAACGGCGCCCAGGGTAAAGGACCCTTCCACGGTTATATCCGGAAAGTCAAATACCTGGAAACTGATAAAAATGCCCAGTGCCAGGAGGGACAGGATCAGGCCGATGATCATGGAGGTGATAAGTATTGACATAGGCTTCTACAAATTATTCACAAATTATTCAACAGGCACGATCCAGCAAGCACCCTGCAGGAAAACACTTTCACCCAGACCGGTAACGGGACGTTCATCCGACAACAAATGAAGGATATCAGTCAGTCCTGCATTGTTGATCAAGTGGTCTATGGGTTCATAAGGTGTCTGGTAGTTCTTTTTCAAGGGTATATAATGGAACTAATGTATGAACGTGTGCGGGCATTAAATTGTCTTTCATAGGTCTTAAAAAGGCGCTACATGCTGACTCGGGCTGTTTGGTTACTACCCCTACAGAAACAGTCTGCATTCTCATATGCGCAGGCTCGGTGGTAAAACGCACCGTATTTTTCACCTCGGGAAATGAATATATAGTCAAATGGAGTTTGACTGCGCCACAAACCCGCAAAAGTGCGCCACAGACCCGCAAAAATGCGCCAAAAACCCCCGTAGGTGCGCCACAGACCCCACATAACTGCGCCCCAAATGGAGTTTGACTGCGCCAACCAAAAACGGCATTTTGTAAACACCTACCATACAAGGCATTACCCTTTTGCAAAAAAACGTGGCGCAGTCAAACTCCATTTGAAATCTTTTATTAACTTTGCAGCACAAAGCACTTTTTATTATGAAAAACGAGGTCAATACACATGAGGATATCAAAGCCATCAGAAAACTGATGGAGGAATCTACACGGTTTCTTTCGCTGAGCGGGTTGTCCGGGGTAATAGCCGGGATAGCGGCCATTGCCGGA
Source organism: Bacteroidales bacterium (assembly GCA_041652255.1). Lineage (GTDB taxonomy): Bacteria > Bacteroidota > Bacteroidia > Bacteroidales > UBA932 > DMER64. Next base: position 2,317 of record JBAZHT010000108.1, on the reverse strand, counting down.
GCAATCCTGGCGTGGTTGGTCATTGATGATACGTGGTTACTGGCAGTGATTGCCGTCATAGTGCTTGTGATCTCGCTATCTTCTGCGTATTTATTATCCCTTAAGAAAGCCAGGCGAGACAAGAAACATTTCTGGACGCCTGTTTCCAGGAAAATGTTGTTGAACCTGTTCATCCCTTTGGCAACAGGAGGTGTACTGTCCATCATTTTTTTGTTGAAAGGAAACCTGGAGCTTATTGTGCCTGTATTTTTGATCTTTTACGGTCTGGCCCTGATCAATGCTTCCAAATTCACCCTGGGCGAGATCTTTTACCTGGGCTTGCTTGAAATCGTGACCGGGTTGTTTGTTACAATATTCCCGGAACTGTGGCTTTCGGGATGGACCGTTGGATTTGGAGTACTGCACATAGTATATGGATTGGTTATGAACGGGAAATACGGAAAATGAAAGATATCATAGCAAATCTGAACAAAATATTTGAAAGCCGTGTCAGGCTGGGGATTATGTCGGTTTTAATGGTTAATGAAACGTATGATTTCAACAGCCTTAAGGAGACACTGGACCTGACAGACGGCAATCTGGCCAGTCACCTTAGGGCCTTGGAAAAAGAAGGCATGATTGCAGTGGAGAAACAATTCATTGACCGAAGGCCCAATACAAGCTATTGGGCAACGGAAAAAGGACGCGCCGCTTTCAGTGAACACATCTCGGCTTTGGAAAGTTTGCTTCACGACACCTAAAAATTTTTACCCTTCCACTTTGAATTACAAAGAACTTTTTAACAACATAAATCATGAAAATTGAAATCAATAACCCGGGAAAATGGTACAATTCCCTCACCTTAAAAATCGCCCTACTGGCCGTTTTGGGATTATTTTTACTCATTCCTTTACAAATGATCAAGGAGATCATAGAGGAAAGGCAAACCAATGCAGAGAAAGTACAGGCCGAAATATCCAACGAATGGGCTAACAATCAATGTTTTACGGGGCCGGTCCTGAACATTCCGGTCCGTTCGGTTTCTGCCGAAGACCCGACCAAAACAGTAACACAGATCTGGCACATTCTTCCGGAGGAAATGATCATTGAAGGAGAGATCCTTCCCGAGATCAGATACCGAAGCATTTACCAGTCGGTAGTGTATGATGCCAATCTAAAGATCAAAGGACATTTTTCGGTTCCCTTGGAATCCGCTTTACCGGGGGCAGAAATACTTTGGAAGCACGCGTATTATACCGTCGGCATTTCAGACAACCGGGGGTTGAAAGGAGACATCCTGATGCATGCCGGGGCCGAAACTCTGCAGGCAGAGCCGGGTGTGAAAGATCGGGATATCTTCAACTCGGGAATTTCTTTTGCCGAGTTGGGGCTTGAGCCGGGAAGCACGACGGCCTATGATATGCTCCTTACCCTTGCCGGATCCAACGGTTTGCAAATCACCCCTCTCGGCAAAAACACCCAAGTCCGCCTGCAATCATCGTGGGACTCGCCCGGATTTAAAGGGAGTTTCCTTCCCGTTTCCCGAGTTGTGGATAAAAGCGGGTTCACTGCAAACTGGGAAGTAACCCACCTGAACCGGAACTTCCCCCAGGAGTGGATCGGGAATGCATTTCACCCGGAAGAAAGTGCATTTGGTGTGAACCTGGTGCAACCTGTGGATCATTACCAAAAATCATGGAGAAGTGCCCGTTACGGTATACTCTTTATTGCCCTTACATTCCTGATGCTCCTTTTTGTCGAGATCAGGGGCAAAAAGCCCATCCCTGTCATACACTACGTGTTGGTATCACTGGCCCTGATACTCTTCTTCTCCTTGTTAACCGCTTTAAGTGAACAATTGGGCTTCAACGCCGCGTACCTGGTAGCATCCGGGGCCACCATAGTATTGATATCTGTTTTCACCGCATTGGTAATCAAAGACAAAAAAACACCCTGGCTGGTTTTTGGCCTGCTGACATTGCTTTACGCTTTCATTTACGTATTGCTCACCCTGAATGACTACGCCTTTCTGGCCGGCAACATAGGCCTGTTCCTGATACTGGCTGTGGTTGGCAAATGGAGTTTGACTGCGCCACAAAAAACCCCTGAAGAATAATGGTTTAGTAATCAAACATTTGCGCAATGCCCTTAAAAGTTGGCGCGGTCAAACTCCATTTGGGGCGCAGATAAGTGGGGTTTGTGGCGCACTTTTGTGGGTTTGTGGCGCAGTCAAACTCCATTTGTGGTATTTATTTTATTCAGTGCAGTCAACAGAATACCCGGAACAACAAGGATGAAGAATTCTTTTTTGTCTTTATGACCGATATTCACGTTAAGC
>JBAZHT010000107.1:0-5081 GCA_041652255.1 Bacteroidales bacterium | reverse complement strand
AGAGTTCACTCGAGGCCAGATCCCGTGGGATCGCCCCGCAATCGAGTGCCACAAAAGGTCCGTCCCTGCGTGTGCTGTTCTGGTGGATGTGATTGGCCACGTATTCCTTCCCCGTGCCGCTCTCGCCGGCAATAAGCACCGAAAGCAGCGTGGGAGCCACCAGCATCATATAATCGTACAGTTTCAGCGAAGCAGGACTGTCGCCTTTTATAAAAGGTATACGTTCGTGGGGCCGGTCCTTCTTTTTAAGCACTTCGTCAATTTTTTCTTTCAGGATCACCGGGTCCACCGGTTTTTCCAGGTAATCGACCGCCCCCAGGCGGATGGCCTGCACGGCGGTCTGAACATCGGCATAACCGGTCATGATAAACACGGCGCTGTCGGGAGATGTCTCGCGGATCCATTTTAAGAGCGTCATCCCGTCTGTGTCGGGCAGGCGGAGGTCACAAAGGACAATGTCATAGACAAGAGACTGAACGGCTTTCATGGCCTCGCCGGCAGAAAGTACACCGTCTGCGCGGAATCCGCCTTTGACCAACCATGTTTTCAGCAGGACGTTGAACGCGGCATCGTCCTCAATGATCAGTATTTTAACCATGGGTACAAATATAAAAAATATTTTTATGTACCTTTGTGATCGGATGAAAAGCGCTGCAAAACACCGGTTTCTATTGTCAATGCTCTTTTTGGGCGGGTTTCCCATGTTGTATGGACAATCCAATACAATGAACATTCCCCTGACCGCACAGCTTGAAATTGAAGTGATCATACCCATATCTATTGCCAAAGAATCCTATCTCTCATTTGGGTTTGCTTCTCCCGGACCCGGTACCGGATACGTTACTGTGACTGCAGAAGAGAATCCGCAACGCACCGCATCGGGTGCCGCCTCTCTTTTGCCGAGTACGGGTATCGTTTCCTCTGCAAAATTCAGGGTAACAGGAACTCCCTATGCATCTGTAAACATTACTGTCCCCAACTGGACCCACACACTCATTCACCAGGGTGGCTCTAGCGAACTTAACCTGGATCTGACCAGCTCGGCAACCAGTCTGCAACTGGGCGCCGCCGGTGAAGACGTCTTTTATGTAGGCGGCACCGTCACCATGTGGTGGGGGCAGCAATTGGGAGAATACACCGGTACCTTTACGGTGACCGTTTCTTATGATTAACGACCGAACATTTACCCTCGTCGTTGAGCAATAAAGCCTGTTCGTAGATAAAAACCCCGTTTATGTTGAAACCATTTTCCCGTTAATAACGGGTATCATATCTTTGCATCACGTTTGAAAAGAGACTCGCATTTACAAGTCAATTTTTAGTTTAAAAAACAATTTAAAATATTCATTATGAAAACAACAATTCTTAAATTTTTCACGCTCTCAGTAGCCATCTTTGCTTTCACCAACATTTCTTTCGGACAAGCCAACAACGCAACAGGAACAGCCCAGGCAGCTGCAAACATTGTTACTCCAATTTCTATTACAAAAGCTGTAGATCTTAATTTCGGGAACATTGCAGCATCTGGTTCAAATTTTACTGTTGTATTAAGTGTTACTGGCGAGAGAACTTCTGATGGCGGAACAGGAACCCTTCCTTCAGTAGCCGGAACAGTTACTGCAGCAGAATTTACAGCAGCCGGTTTATCAGGTGCTGCATATGCAGTGACTCTCCCTACTTCCATTACAATTTCTGACGAAACAAACACTATGACAGTAGATGCTTTTACTTCCAATTCGACAAATGTCCTTACCGGAGGTTCTGATACATTTAATGTTGGTGCAACTTTGAATGTTGGAGCCAACCAGGTAGCCGGAGCATACACTGGAAATTTTAATGTGATCGTTAACTACAACTAAAATAGTTCCACAAAAATATATTTCCTCGGTCGCTCCTTCCGTGCGGGAAGGAGCGTTCCGGGGAAAATTAAAAAAAGGAATTTAAAAACACAACAATGAAAAAGCTTATACTTCCCCTGATCTTTAGTCTACTGTTCATCGGGTTTTCCCTGAACACTTTTGCTTTTGATCCAGATCCTGTAACTGCAACAGCCACTGCCGAACTGGTGGAAGCCCTTTCTGCAGAGGAAGTGGATCAGTTGAATTTCGGGAAGTTCATTGCCGGGGAAAGCGGCGGAACAATTGCCGTAGCCGGTACCGCTGCCGGAGCCATCACCACTACAGGGACCGTTGCCACCATAGGCGGTGGTGCTCCCAGTTCCGCTTCGTTTGATATCAGCGGTCTGGCCAGCCAGACTGTTGAAGTAACCCTGCCTGCTAACGGTTCGGTAAACCTTTCTCATTCAACCAGCTCGGATGTTATGAATGTGGCCTCTTTCACCGTATCGGCCAGCACAGTCACATTGAGCTCCACAGGTGATGCCACCGTATACGTCGGAGCTACCTTAACGGTTCCCAATTCCGGAATCGCGGTGGGTGTATACAGCGACACTTACCAGGTAACCTTTGCTTACCAATAAAAATTTAAGAGCCAAATAAAATACAAAACGCTTCCTGCGGTACGCCGGGGAAGCGTTTTCTAGTAAAAAACACGTATCTTTACAGTATGAAACCAAAATATTGGATACCGTTCCTGCTCACCCTTGCTTTCCTGGGATCTTCCCGGGTTCAGTCTTTTGCCCTGGACCCCGATCCTGAAGTTACCAGCACGGCATTTGCCGAGTTGATAGATGTGCTTTCTGCCACAGAAGCGACCCCGTTGAATTTCGGCAGGTTCTTCATTGACGGGGAGGGCGGGGGATCCATTATCATCGCTCCAACATCCGGCATAGACCGGACATCCACCGGGAACGCAATTCAATTGGCCGCAGGGGGCAGTCCAAGCCCGGCTATTTACGAAGTAGTAGGATATCCGGACTGCAGTGTTTCCATCACCCTGCCCGGACCCGCTACATTGATAAACACATCCAATTCCGCACATCAAATGATCGTTAATAACTGGGTTTCAATGCCTTCCAATTCGGCAAAGCTGGACATGAACGGCAAACTGACCTTTTATGTGGGAGCCGTACTTAACGTAGAATCACTATCACAAAACCCGGTTGGTGTCTATACGGGAACGTATACCATTACTTTCACCTACAATTAAACAAATACCCTTTAAATCAAAGGTATTAGCAGTTTACATTTTTTTATTATCTTTGTTCGATTGGTATAAAACTCTTAAAACTGCGGATCATGTTTGAATCTAAAAAAATTGTTTTTCTCCTTGCATTGGTGCTTTTTTCCGGTGTCATGATCCCTGGTGCCCTGGCACAGGGAAACCTGCTGGTAACACCCCGCCGCGTGGTGTTTGACGGATCAAGCAGGGTAATGGAACTCAACCTGGCCAATACAGGACGTGATACGGCCCGCTATAACATCTCATTTATTCAATACCGCATGACCGAAGAAGGTGCCTTTGAAGAAATTACGGAACCGGATCCCGGACAGTTTTTTGCCGACAATCACCTGCGGTTTTTCCCCCGCTCGGTAACCCTTGCGCCCAATGAGGCCCAGACGGTCCGCATGCAGGTGATAGGAAGGGAACGGCTGGATCCGGGTGAATACCGCTCTCACGTATATTTTCGCGCCGTCCCCAACCAGGTAGCCCTGGGAGAGGAAGATCCCACCCGGGACACGACCTCGGTTAGCGTACGGCTGATCCCCATTTTCGGGATTACCATTCCCGTGATCATCCGTGTTGGAGAACCTACCACAGAAGTGTACATTTCCGATCTGGTGTTGGAAAAACCGGAAGAAGGTGCGCCGCAACTGCAAATGACTTTCCACCGTTCCGGTAATATGTCTGTTTACGGAGATCTGACCGTGACGCACGTATCTGCGGAAGGAACTGAAACCATAGTGGGAGTGGTAAACGGTATTGCCGTATACACGCCAAATGCCGTCCGCAGATTCCGTATGGAACTCAACCAACTGGTTGGAACGGATCTGAGTTCCGGAAAATTGCTGATCACTTACAACGCCCAATCGGATGTGAAACCTGAAACATATGCTTCCGCACAACTGGAGCTTCCCTGAAAATTCTTTCAATTGGTCTCTTTATGAAATTGAAAATCCCCTTTTTTGCCCTTTTACTTATGCTGTCTGCCACTACAGCCAAAGCACAATTGGGTGCGGATGTGATTAAAAATTTCAATTTTGGCAAGGTGGCAGTAACCGGTTGGTGGGGAACCGTTTCATTAAATGTAAGTAACGGGAACCTTAGCCGTACGGCCACCGGATCCGTTGAACTTAAAAGTTCCGTTTTTCATCCCGCAGAAATTTATTTGTATGGCGCCGGAAAAGGAAATCCTGACGTAACCCATATTGCCGTCCCCGGCTCTGTTATCCTTACCCGTGAAGGAGGCGGTTATACCCGGGAAATTTACAACATCACGTATTGGCCCGCTACCCCCTTATATAATTTAAAAAATACACCAAGAACCGTATACCTGGGAGGTACCATAGGCATAGCCGATTACGCGACCAATCCCGGCGGCGTATATACCGGTAATCTGCAGCTCTCCCTTATATGGGAATAGTTGTGAAAAAAACTGTATTCTTTTTTCTATGGTCTCTTTGTGTTTTGCCTGCATGGGGGCAATATTCCAAAGACAGCCTGCCGGGAGAACCCCGGGGGATACGTGTTGTAAACACTCCAGAAGGATCATTCCGGTTGTGGGTGGACGGTTTTGTACATCTGGACGGCAGCGTCTTTATGGGGTATTACGCAGACTACGATCCCATTCCCGGAAGAGGAAACGTACGAAGAGCCCGGTTAGGTTTGAAAACACAGATTGCCCGCAACTGGTTCGGGGAATTCCAGGTAGATCTTTCACAACTCAGACCCCGGATCACGGAAGCTTACATTACATACTCGGGAATTAAAAATCTGGAGATCGAAGCCGGTCATTTTGAAAACCTTTTTTCCATGGAAGCAGCCGTTTTGGCATCCTTATGATGGCTGTCACCTGGGGTGTCATTTTTCTTTGGGGAGAAACCGTACTCCGCTGGCTGGGTTATACCAACGGCGTCTTTTGAGCTACCGGCCGCCGGGAAACAATTTTTGCATCAGGGCAT
>JBAZHT010000106.1:0-5108 GCA_041652255.1 Bacteroidales bacterium | reverse complement strand
CCTTTTACTTTCAACAGTCACGGATGGCAACGCGGGCTTGTGCCCCAGGTCAGGTACAGTATATCCAACAATACATACAGGCATCCCGTGGAAAACAAAACAGTTGTGAACCAAATGTTCCAGGCCGGCATACAGTATTACCAGATGATGAACCGTGCACCCAGGGACATTTTTCCCCGCCTTGGATTCGGATTAAACATCCAAACTTCGTTTGCTCCGGGATCTGAGGCACTCTTTACCCATATCCTGTATATGCAGGCTTACGGCTACCTTCCCGGAATCCTGAGGAACCAGGCACTCAAATGGAGCCTGGGCTGGCAGGAACAACAGGACAAAGACCGTTTCTTCTACCTGGGAACTTTCATGGCGGCACCGCGTGGTATTGATGACCGTATCCTGGCCCCAAAAACGTTTTCTGCCTCTTTAGATTATGCCGTTCCTGTTTGGATAGGAGATCCCTCCATTCCCGATATCATATACATCAAACGGCTTCAGGTCATTCCTTTCGCAGATTACATGCAGGCCCGCCAAAAAGATGGGGCCAAAGACGTATACTGGTCTGTCGGAACCGATCTGCTAATGGATTTTCATTTGTTCCGGATAGGGGTCATGCTTTCAGCAGGGGTTCGCTATGCCTTCACCTGTGAGCAGAAACACCGTTTTGAGTTTTTATTTTCATTTCCCGCTTTTTATTGATCTCATATGAAATTTCTACGCTTTTTTTCTCCCTATGAATGGTTCCTGCTTTTGACCATTATCGTACTTAATTTCGTGGTTTTTTTTATAACCGGCCAATGGGATGCGTTATCTGCCATTGCTACCGTTTCAGGCGTGCTGTGTGTGGTTCTTGTAGCTAAAGGACACATTTCCAACTACCTTTTCGGTTTGATCCAGGTAAGTTTATACACATACCTTTCCTGGGGCGTTGGATACTGGGGAGAAGTGGCCCTCAACGGCCTGTATTACGTGCCCATGCAATTCATCGGTTTTTTCATGTGGAGAAACCGTACCCGGGAAGGGAGCCGGACCCGCGTAAAAGCCAAAAACCTGACCCGGCAACAACGCATCCTGCTGTTTGTTATATGTGCCGTATTGATCACCGTAGGCGGGCTGGTGCTGAAATATTACAACGACCCCGCTCCTTTTCTGGATTCCACCACCACTTTTTTGTCCATCGTGGCCATGTACCTCATGGTTAAAACGTATTCCGAACAATGGTATTTGTGGATCACCGTTAACGTTTCTACTATCATTATGTGGGGCATGGCTTTCATCAGGAAAGGAGATGCCAGTCATCTGATCATTGCATCCATGTGGTGTGTCTACCTGCTCAATTCCGTTCACGGCCTTATAATTTGGAAAAAGGCTGCCAAATCGTCTACGCTGACAAATTGACAGATTATGTGCCGTGGCATTGATTTTGCGTTAACACGATTCGTTGAGTGAAAACGTTAACAATCAATAAAAACAATCATTTTAAACTTTAAAAAGATGAAAATCAAACCTTTAGCAGATCGAGTAGTCGTTCAGCCGCAAGAAGCGGAAACCAAGACAGCTTCGGGCCTCTACATTCCCGACACCGCAAAAGAAAAACCCCAACGTGGAAAAATCGTAGCAGTAGGCAGCGGTAAAAAAGATGAGCCTATGGAATTGAAAGAAGGTGACATGGTTCTCTACGGCAAGTATGCCGGCACCGAGATCAATGTTGACAACGAAGAATACCTTATCATGCGTCAGTCGGACGTTTTAGCCATTATCTAAAAATTAACCCTGTAAAAAAACAAATTATTATGGCAAAAGAAATCAAATACAATATTGAAGCCCGCTCCCTCATGAAAGAAGGGGTTGATGCTTTAGCCAATGCGGTAAAAGTAACTTTAGGTCCCAAAGGACGTAACGTGGTTATTGATAAAAAATACGGAGCTCCCCAGATTACCAAGGACGGGGTAACGGTTGCAAAAGAGATTGAGCTGGATGAACCGTTTGCCAACATGGGCGCACAGATCGTCAAGGAAGTTGCCTCTAAAACCAACGACCAGGCCGGCGATGGAACAACAACAGCTACAGTTTTGGCTCAGTCCATTATTACTGTAGGACTGAAGAACGTTACAGCCGGAGCCAATCCCATGAACCTGAAACATGGTATTGACAAGGCTGTTCAAAGCGTTGTAGCCAGCCTCAAAAAACAAAGCCAGCAGGTGGGTGACGATCTGTCCAAGATTGAACAGGTAGCCTCCGTCTCGGCAAATAACGACCATACCATAGGCAAACTGATTGCCGAGGCCATGGGCAAAGTCAAGAAAGAAGGCGTGGTAACGGTGGAAGAGGCCAAAGGCACGGAAACGGAAGTGAAGGTAGTCGAAGGGATGCAGTTTGACCGCGGATACATCTCGGCATATTTCATCACAAATTCCGAGAAAATGGAAGCCGTGCTGGAAAATCCGCAGGTGCTGATCACAGACAAGAAGATCTCGACCATGAAAGATCTGATGCCCCTTTTGGAGCCTGTGGCACAGAACGGCCGTTCCCTGCTGATCATTGCCGAGGATGTGGACGGGGAAGCTTTGGCCACTTTGGTAGTTAACCGTCTGCGGGGTACCCTGAAGATCGCTGCAGTAAAAGCTCCCGGATTCGGAGACCGCAGAAAAGAGATGCTTGAAGACATTGCCATTCTGACCGGCGGTACCGTGATCACGGAAGATAAAGGCATCCGCCTTGAATCCGCAACGCTGGAGATGTTGGGATCCGCAGAAAAAGTGGTTATTGACAAAGAAAACACTACCATCGTAAACGGCGGCGGTGAAAAGAAAGCCATTGACCAGCGTGTTGCCCAGATCCGCAAACAAATGGATATCACTACAAGCGACTACGATAAGGAAAAACTCCAGGAACGGCTGGCCAAACTTTCCGGCGGTGTGGCCGTACTTTACGTAGGTGCCGCTTCCGAGGTTGAAATGAAATCCAAGAAAGACCTGGTGGAAGATGCCCTCAACGCTACCCGGGCAGCTATAGAAGAAGGTTTTGTACCCGGTGGAGGCGTAGCATACATACGTGCCATTGAAGATCTGAAAAAGCTCAAAACGAAAAATGAAGACGAAGCTACCGGTGTTGCTATAGTAGCACGTGCCATAGAAGAACCCCTTCGTATGATCGTTGAAAATGCCGGACAGGAAGGCAGCATTGTAGTACAAAGAGTCCGTGAAGGAAAAGACGACTACGGATACAATGCCTGGACCAATTCCTATGAAAGCCTGTTTGCATCAGGTGTTATAGATCCTACCAAGGTGGCCCGCGTGGCTTTGGAAAATGCAGGTTCAGTAGCCGGTATGTTCCTGACCACCGAATGCGTTCTGGCAGAAAAGAAAGAAGAGAATCCCCCTATGCCGGCACCCAATCCGGGAATGGGCGGAATGATGTAATATTCAATACGTTACAATCTTTTAGAACACGGGGAGCTTTGCTTCCCGTGTTCTTTTTTTTCGTACCTTCGCTTTATGAAGAATATACGCCTGCTGCCCTGGCTTACTCTTCTTCTGGCGGGTTGTCAGACTCAAATAGCGGAAACGCCCCGGATTATGGCTTTGGTCTTTGACAAGCCCGCCGGTTTATGGGAAGAACGACTTCCGTTGGGTAACGGAAGACTGGGGGCTATGCCGGACGGGGGTATAGCGGCTGAAAATATTATTCTCAATGAAATCTCCCTTTGGTCGGGATCCCCGGCCAACGATCTGCGACCGGGTGCGCACCGGGTGGTGCCGGTAATCCGGGAATTGCTTTACAAAGAACAGGTTCCCCGTGCCCAGGAAATCATGTATCGTTTTTTCACTTCCCGGACAAGGGGTTCTGAAGGAAGCAACGGAGCCCTTAATACTTTTGGAAGTTACCAGGTCCTGGGTTCGCTGTCACTGGATTTTACCTACGATAGACCGGGATCTTCCGTTTCCGATTATACCAGAATGCTGGATATCTCCACTGCCACTTCTTTTACCTCGTTCAACCTGGAGGGCATTACTTATACCCGTGAATGTTTTACCTCCCTGGCAGACGATGTGATCGTTCTGCATCTGGCGGCTTCGCAACCCGGAACCCTGCATTTCAAAGCCACGCTTAAGCGACCTGAACGAGCGAGTGTGCGGACAGAGGACAGCTGCCTGATCATGGAAGGATCGCTGTTTTCCGGACAGGATACGGTTCCGGGCATGCGGTATTATACACGTATGGATATTATCCCTGAAGGCCCGGGCCGGTTGAGTTTTAAAGACGACTCCATAATCCTGCAAAATGCTACGCAGGCCAGCATTGTTATTTCTGCCTCAACGGATTTCCGGGTTGATTCCATGTGCCTCAGCCGGGATTCATCGTATATTTTTCGTGCCGATTCCCTGGCACGCAGGGCTGCTTTAAAAGCGTATCCCGCTCTTAAAAAAGATCATATTGACGCTTACCAGCATTTCTATCACCGGGTGACCCTGCAACTTCCCGATTCTTCGGATCTGTATTTTCAACTGGGAAGGTACCTGCTGATTGCTGCCACGCGTCCCGGATCGCTTCCCCCGAATTTGCAGGGTTTGTGGACCCCTGACATTCAGACTCCCTGGAACGGGGCCTACGATCTGAATATGCATTTGCAAATGAATTTCTGGCCGGCATTAAGCACCAATTTGGCCGAGTTTCACCAACCGCTTGCAGATTTTACTTCCTGGCTGTCAGAAAAAGGAAAACACACCGCCGCCGAATACTATAACGCCCCGGGCTGGACGGTTCACGCCCGCACCAATCCATGGGGTTATACCGCTCCTGGGCATAATGCCGCCTGGAGTGCCTACAATACAGGAGGAGGCTGGCTGTGCGGTCCTTTATGGGACTATTACCTCTATACCCTGGACATTGACTATCTGAAAACCATATACCCCGTGCTGAAAGAAGCCGCCCGTTTCTACCTGACCTCCCTTATGGAAGATCCCGTATACGGATGGATGGTTCCGGTCCCTTCTATGTCTTACGGGAACACATATTACATCAGGGAGGATGACGCAACCGGTCTGTTATCAGTTCCCCTGTTTCTTTGCATGGGGTCCACCGCAGACGTCCAAATGGTAAAAGGATTG
>JBAZHT010000105.1:0-5197 GCA_041652255.1 Bacteroidales bacterium | reverse complement strand
ATGATTCATAATCATGAGGTCACGAGTTCAATTCTCGTCCTCGCTACGAAAAAACACCCGCAAAGTTTTGTGGGTGTTTTTTTTATTGCAAATTTAAAGCAATAGTTTATATTTGTAATGCATATTTAAAGTGTGAGCTTATGTTTACCAGGATGTTGAAGTTGCAGGAAGCTTCTTCTGAAAGTGTTTTTCTTTGGGGTGCAAGGCAAACGGGAAAGAGCACCTTGTTAAAAATGCTTTTTCCGGATGACCTGATCATCGATCTGCTCAAATCGGATATATATGCAAAGTACCAACGAAGGCCGGCCCTGTTAAGGGAAGAACTTATGATGACTGCAGAAGGCTCGGGACCGGTGATCATAGATGAAATACAAAAGATCCCGGCACTTCTTGACGAGGTCCACTGGTTAATGGTGAATAAAAACCTAAGGTTTATTCTGAGTGGATCGAGTGCCCGTAAACTCAGGCGTTCAGGAGCCAATTTGCTGGGAGGAAGGGCAATAAGGAGTTTTTTATATCCGTTTGTAAGTGCAGAGATCCCGGGTTTTGATCTGTTCAGGGCATGCAAGAACGGGATGATCCCCAGGCATTATCTTGTGGAAAATCCCGAACGGAGGCTTCAGGCATATATCGGGGATTATTTGCAGGAAGAGATCAAAGAAGAAGCTCTGGTTCGAAAAGTGGGTGTATTTACCCGTTTTTTAGAGGTGGCTGCTTTTTGTTCCGGCGAGGTCTTGAATTATTCAAAGATCGCAACCGATTGCGGGGTAAGCTCCGTAACCGTTAAGGAATATTTTTCCATTTTGGAAGAAACCCTGATCGGATATATTGTCCCGGCTTACCGGCAACAAAAAAAACGCAGGCTGGTACAGGCTTCCAAATTTTACTTTTTTGATGTAGGTATCTACAATCATTTACGTCATCAAAAAAATCCGCTGCCCGGAACGGCAGAATTCGGAAAATCCTTTGAACACCTTATCATTCAAGAGCTGACTGCCTGGCTGGATTATTCAGGAAGCGGGGAAAAACTATCCTACTGGAAAACGGCCACGGGTCTTGAAGTAGATGCCGTAGTGGGAGATGCCAGGATTGCTATAGAAATAAAGGCAACCAGGAATATTTCTTATGCAGAGACAAAAGGATTACGTGCCTTCAAAGAAGAACATCCCGGGGCAGCACTAATAGCCGTAACTCTTGATGAAAGACCACGAAAAGTAGGACCGGTGGAAGTTCTTCCGGCCACTGATTTTTTGCAGATGCTTTGGACGCACACGTTTAACTTGTCTTAAAACGTAGTTCAATGCCCGAAATTGATGAAGATTTATTCCGTTTAATTCACATATAAGTAAAATTTCATTATCTTTGTCAACCTTGGTTAAATTATGAAATGTGAGCTGAAAAAGATAGAAGAGCTTAGCGGAAAAAGAACTTCTGTTTATTCAGTATTCATTGATGATAGCCAATTCTCCCTTTTCGAAGTTTTTATTGAGGAAAATAAAAGGTTACATTTAAGTGAAATAAAAGACATAGTTCAACGTTTAAAAACAATTGGAACAAAAACCGGGGCAAGAGAACAATTTTTTAAATTACACGAAGGAAATCCAGGTGATGGCGTTTGTGCTTTATTTGATTTGCCAGATAAAAATCTGAGACTTTATTGTATTCGGTACAATACACAAATAATCATATTAGGTGGTGGTGGAATAAAACTTGTACGTGCCTTACAAAACGATAACAAATTAACCAAAGAAAATTATTTATTACGAGAACTTTCCAAACAGATAACAGAAAAAATAAAAGAAAAGGATATTCGATTTACGATTGATGGAAATGATTTTGAAGGAGACTTCTCCTTTAATCTGAACATTGATTAATAACAAAATTGCAAATAACTGCAGCATAAAAGGAATAAAAAATCATGACAAATAAAAAAAGAAAAAGCAGTATTGGAGAAATATTAGCATCAGTATCTCCGAAAGAAGCAAAGCGAATAGAAAACCGCATGCTTATTGCCTCAAAAATTGACGAAGCAATGAAAACTAAAAGTTGGAAGAAAAAAGACCTAATGCATGCTGTGGGAAAAGCCAATCCTTCTGAAATTACACGTTGGCTAAGCGGGACTCACAATTTTACAATAGACACGCTGACCGATTTATGTTTTGTATTAGGCGTTGATTTACTAAATCTCGAAGAAAGGCAAGAACCTGTTATCCATAGATATAATTTAACTGTCAGTGTCACATCCAAAATGACAAACAACTGTTATGAAAATACTCTGGAAAATAGCCAACTTTATTTTGAAAAAACAGCAACTTTAAGCAATTAATAAGTTTTATCCATGGATAAAAATATCTCTTTTGCTGCTAGTGGCATTGAACTATTAGATTACGCTATTAAAACGCCTAATCAAGCAATTGCCGGCGGCACTCCTTACAGATTCGATTTAAATATTGAACATCGTTTCAATATAGAGCAGAAACGTGTTTTTGTGGTGGTAACAGTTCGTGTTCACGCAGATGGTATAGAATCAGAGTTAGTATCTGCGAAAGTCAGCTGTATCTACGATATTGCTAACATGGAAAATTTTGTGGTGGGGGGAAAAATCACATTTCCCCGTGACTTTATTTTCACATTAAATTCAATTTCTCTTTCAACAGTGCGAGGTGTTTTGTTTACACTGTTCAGAGGAACTTTTCTGCATAATGTTATTTTACCTGTCCTTGATCCGAAAACATTTATGCCTGAAAATCAACACCCCAAACCGTGATCAGTCGATATCCTTGATCATGTCATCCAGCAGATCTTCCACATGTTCCCGGCTTTCATCCATATCTGCTCTCCAACCGCCTTCAAAATCCTCATCATCCGATTTGTAAATGGTTTCTCCGTCGCGGTTTTCTATGACATAATAATGTTTGACATCATCATCGTCGTATTTCGCAACATAATACAGAATGATTTCGGCTTCATATTCCGTGTCTACCAGTTTCCAGAATTTGCTATGGTCTTTTACAAGCATTTCGCGGGTGTTGATGCAGCCCATTATTTGCCAGCGAGTATCTCCATAAATAAGTGGTACATAGACTTTAGCTCCTTTTTCCAGTAATTTTTCCGGATCGTTGCGGGAAATACGTTGCAGGTATTCGTCGTAGACATCGTGGGCTTTTTTGTTGTACTTGTAGTATACAACTTTCCCGTCGTATTCCAGGAATTCCACATCGCTGACAGGAATGGTCTTCTTCACGCCGTACGAATTTTCGTATTCAATGGCTGTTGAGGTAACATCCAAAACTGTAATGTATTCACCTTCCCTTCCGATGATCTTTAGGTAATCAAAATTGGATTGTGCAGACAATAAGATCGGGGATAGACATAAAAAGCAGAAAATCAGCGTCTTATTCATAACTTGTATTTTTTAGTATATTGTAAATATACAGAATTTTAAGGAAGCGCCCTCCATTTTTTATATATTTGTTCATGCTTTTTTCAGAACTCATAAAACAACGCCGGAGCGTACGCAGTTATAAGGACCGGCCGGTTGAAAAAGAAAAGATTATACAATGCCTGGAAGCTGCCAGGATGGCGCCGTCTGCCAACAATTCCCAACCATGGACCTTCCTGGTGGTGGACAACGGGGAATTGAAAAGCCGGGTAGCCGAAGCCACCGTTACACTCGGCTTTAATAAATTCACGCGTGAGGCACCTGTCCTGGTTGTTGTGATCAGGGAAAAGGCCAACCTGTTCGCATCCCTGGGCGGCTGGATGCAGCACAAAGAATTCTCGGCCTATGACGTTGGAATTGCGGTAAGTCATTTTTGTCTGCAGGCAGCGGAACTGGGTCTGGGAACATGTATCCTGGGATTGTTTGACCAAAAGAAGATAAAAGAACTCTTACAAATAGAACCTAAAAAGGAAGTTGCCCTTGTCCTGTCGTTGGGATACACAGATGCCCCGGTGCGCGAGAAAAAGCGCAAACCACTGGAAACCATGAGCCGCTGGTATTGATCACGTACACAAAGAGCCCTCTTTTACTGCAGGGCCGTCGGAGAGAATGTGTTTTCGTTCAGTGCCGTGCCAGTTTGAAGATGGGTGACCACCATCTCTGAAACACGTTTTGTCTGCACATTTGCCATAACCATTCGGTATGCGAAATACGTGTTTGCGGATTGTTCTTTATAGTTTGTAATCTGCTGGATCCGTTGTAATTGTCCCCCCAGATCATAGTATTCAACTTTATGGCATAAATAGTTGGCTGTCTCTATATAGCTGATGGTCTTACTGTATCCGTTCGCCTTTTGGACACTTTGGTCAATGCCTGTCGATTCAATTTTCCAACAAACAACCCCCTCATATTCAGTTGTTCCCAGAATGGAATATTGAAAATTTGCCTGATTGGGCTTGCTCATGTCGGCGTTGGTAAATTCAGATCCCATAAAGCTTTTGCCTTTTTCCGAACTGATGATCCTGCGGACCTTTTTAAGGGCCGGCATATAAATCCACATATCATCGTCTTTATGCTCGTGATCATAGATCAGCAGAGTCGTTCCATTCACATCGGCCGGGGCCGTAAAACGAATCAACGATTTGTTTATAACCCCAAATTTCGCGGAAGCCATGGTGATCTGCCGCACCCTTTCGTTCCCTCTGTGATCACGTATAGTAAGGGTAAAATCCATTTCCATGGAACCAAGATCGATCGCGTCCATGGATTTTTTGCTGATCTCTGCCGCTGTTTGTCCGGAGGCCGGCAGCGAACCTGACAAGAGTATCCAGCCGGTTGTCAGCAGCGCCAAAAACATTGTCTTCATTTTCATACGTATATATTTTTATTCGTTTTTTTTAAAAAATTTGGTTTCAACAGGTAACACAAAGCGGGGACAAGTACCAGGCCGCTTAGCAGGCAAAGGATAAGCGAAACAATAATAAGGAAAGCAAAAGACCGAATAAGCGGAAAAGCCGACAGGAACAGCACGGCAAAGCCCAGCATAACAGAAGATGCATTGATAATAATACCCCTGCCCGTTGTTTTCAGGGTAGAGACAATACTGCCGGCATAATCATTCCCGGAGGCCAGTTCCCATTTGATCCGCCATAGGACATGAATGGTGAAATCCACACCGAGTCCTATGGAAATAGATGAAAGCAGGGCGGTTACGATGTTCAGCTCGATTCCCAGCCATCCCATTAACCCAAAGGT
>JBAZHT010000104.1:0-5206 GCA_041652255.1 Bacteroidales bacterium | reverse complement strand
TTCAGATATATGTGGCCCGATCCCCGGAGGTGCGATCCGCATCGCTTGTAGCTTGTTTTCGGCGACAAGGGAAGCTGTTCAGATATATGTGGTCCGATCCACGGAGGTGCGATCCGCATCGCTTGTAGCCTGTTTTCGGCGACAAGGGAAGCTGTTTGGATATGTGGTCTTATCCCCGGCAGAGCAATCCTTTGCCTTTTCCGCTGGCACAGGAGCTAATAAGGGTGTATACTATGAGTAGAGCCGTTAAAACGATGACGACCCAGGCGGTAATGATGATGTCTTTATGGACTATAAGGTCTGCCGTGCGTTTGATGGTGATCCCGTAATAAGCCCATATAACTACCAGAGGATAGAAAATGTCACGTTGACGTAATGTTACCAGAACAGCCAGGATGAATCCCACGATCATTACGGCAATGGTCCAGAAATTTTCACTCAGGCCAAAACCGTCCCAGTTGCGCGATACCAGCAGGGCGGTAACATTGGCGATAGTGGCTACGGAAATCCAGCCCAGGTATATTCCCGTTGATACCCTAAAGGCAAATTTTCCCATACCACTTGGTATATCAATGTTATAGAGAGAATTGTAAAGGGATATCAGGCTTAGAAGCAAGGCGATCATAACGACTACTGACCACAAGATCAGCTGGTAATGCCAGGTAATGATCCATGCGGCGTTCAATATACAAGTGAGGGAAAAAACCAGGTTCTGTTTGGTGTTCAGTGCAAAGCGGTTTTTTTTGCCGAAAACAGCGGCTGCCTGATACACAACGAATACCAGCAGTAAAAAATAGATAACTCCCCATATTGAAAAGGTTATTCCGGCAGGAACAAACAAATTGGGATAATTATCTGATAATTCTCCGGTAGTCATACCGTTTATTGGAAGTGCGTTAGCCAACGCGTTCACGAGGATCATCCCCAGGTACAGGAAGATGTTTATGACAGATAGTGTTTTATTCTTCATGTCTATATAATTTTGGTTACCCAAAATTAACAAAAAAAAAGTGACCTCTTTAACAAGGTCACTTTTGATTTGTTCATGTAAAAAGGCGCTACATATTTCTGGCCGTGTATTTGGTATGAAGAAGGTGATGAGACACTTCGCTCAGTGGATGCCCCAGAAAATCTTTGTAGATCTTGATGATTTCGGGATTCTCATGTGATTTTCTGACAGGCATGCCGGCATCCTCGGCGTAAATGGCCTCGGCACGGCGCTGACGTATTTCGGGATTGGTGGGGATTGGCTGGCCGCCACCGCCCAGGCAACCGCCCGGACAGGCCATGAACTCTATGAAGTGGTAATCGACTTTACCGGCACGGACCTTGTCCATCACGTATTTGACGTTAGTCAGACCGTGGGCAACGGCACATTTAAGTTCCACTCCGTCCAGGAAGGCCCATTCCTTCAGCGGTTTTTCAATTTTAATTTTGGCTTCACGAACGCCTTCCATCCCACGTACAGGCGTGATATCCAGGTTGTCAAATGGAACCTCTCTGCCGGTAACCAGTTCGTAGGCAGTCCGAAGGGCTGCCTCCATAACGCCTCCTGTAGCTCCGAAGATTACACCGGCTCCGGTAGATTCACCCATCAAACGGTCAAAATGCATGTCTTCCAGTTTCTTGAAATCGATACCCGCCTGTTTGATCATAATGGCCAGCTCACGGGTGGTCAGAACGTAATCTACGTCACGGTAACCGCTGTCATGCATTTCCGGCCTGGCCGCCTCGAACTTCTTAGCGGTGCAAGGCATTACGGAAACGGACACAATTTTGGCCGGATCCAGCTTACGGGCTTTTGCATAATACGTTTTTACCAATGCACCAAACATCTGTTGGGGTGATTTACAGCTGGAAAGATTGTCCAGGTATTCGGGATAAAGGTGCTCAATGAATTTGATCCATCCGGGTGAACAGGAAGTAGTCATGGGGAACTTGACGGTCTTGTCGTTTTCTGCCAGTGCTTTTTTCAGCCGGGTAAGCAGCTCCGTGCCTTCTTCCATGATCGTCAGATCGGCCGTGAAATCGGTGTCCATCACAGAATCGAATCCCAGGCGTTTCAATGCTGCCACCATTTTACCGGTTGAGCGGCTTCCGGGATCAAAGCCGAGTTCTTCGCCCAGCCCCACGCGCACAGCGGGAGCCGTTTGGATAACCACGTATTTGTCTTTGTCCGAGATGGCGGACCAGACTTCCTCGATGTAATTCTTTTCCACCAGGGCTCCGGTGGGGCAGTGGTTTACGCATTGTCCGCAGTTGGTGCAGATCACATCGTTCATGGATTTTTCAAAGAACGTGGTGATCATGGCATATTCGCCTTTGTGCGCCATGGTCAGCGCGTTGACGCTCTGCAACTCGGCACATGTCCTGACGCAGCGCTGGCAACGGATACATTTGCTGTCGTCTTTGATGATGGAAGGTGAGAAGTCGTCAATGGTGTAATTCCGGAAGGGTACAAGATGGATGAAATCCTGGCTCATGATCTTGTATTCCGAGGCCAAAAGCTGCAATTCGCAATTGCCGTTCTTGTAACAGCTTGTACAATCGGCGTTGTGCTCTGAAAGGAGCAGTTCAATGATGTGCTTTCTGGAATTCCTTACTTTGTGGGTGTTGGTCAGAACGTCCATGCCGTCTTCACACGGAGTGGCGCAGGCAGGGGCAAGGCGTTTTTGTCCTACCACTTCAACTATACAAACGCGGCAGTTTCCGGCTACGCACAGGTCCTTATGGTAACATAAAGTGGGGATGATCACCCCTATTTGATTGGCTGCATCCAGTATGGACGTACCTTTTTCAACTTCTACGGGTTGTCCGTTTACGGTAATTTTTATTTTCTTTCCCATTACTGTCAATTTTCTGGTTTAGTAAATCATCTCCTCTCTGAAATTTTCCACAATGGAAGAGAAGGAATTTGCCACGGATTGTCCCAGGCCGCACTTTGCTGTCAATTGCATGGTTTCGGCCAGACTAAGGAGTTTGTCCAGGTATGAAGCCGGTTTCTCTCCCCGTTTAACCGCTTTTATCCCTTTGAGTAATTGTTGGCAACCAACGCGACAGGGCGTACACTGACCGCATGATTCCTCGGCAAAGAAATTCAGGTAATTGTCCAGTACGTTAAACATGGAACGGGAACTGTTGAACAACATCATGGAGCCCCCTGTCGGAAGCGAGATCCCTACAAGTTTACCTTCATAGCCGATGCTTGTTTCGGTAAATTTTTTACGAGGGACCAGGAACCCGGCAGCACCGCCGACCTGAACCGCTTTGGTATCGTCATCCCCGAATTCTTCAACAAAATCCGTAAGACTCATACCGAGTTCAAGTTCATAAATACCCGGTTTAGGTGTGTCACCCGAAACGGAGAAAAGTTTTGTCCCGCGGGAGAACTGAACACCCAGGTCATAAAAGCGTTTGGATCCGTAGCTGAATATGGTGTAGGTATGGGAAAGCGTTTCAACGTTGTTGATAACGGTTGGTTTTCCCATGTATCCGTAAGTTGTTGGATAAGGCGGTTTGTTGCGTGGTTCTCCCCGTTTTCCTTCCATGGATTCGAACAGGGCTGTTTCTTCGCCGCATATATAAGCACCGCTTCCCATAAATATGTTGATCTTGAAATCATATTTAATTTCTTTACAGAAAAATTCGAATTCACTGATCGCTTTTTTCAATTCCTGTTGCAAGAAAAAATACTCGCCCCGGAGGTATATATAACCTTTTTTTGCCCCTATTACGTAACCGCAGATGGCAATTGCCGTTAAAACCTTAAAAGGAACCCGGGACAGGATCTCCCTGTCTTTGAAAGTTCCCGGTTCTCCTTCATCGGCGTTACAGATAACATACTTTTCATCTGATTTCAATTCAGAAGTAAGTTTCCATTTCAATCCTGTGGGGAAACCGGCTCCGCCTCTTCCTTTTAACTCGGAACTGATCAATTCGTTTATCAGTTCGTTAGGGGTACGTGCCAGGCTTTTGGTCAGCACTTCTTCCCAGTCATTTTCGTTTTTGAAAATGAAATCGGCTCTTTTTAGAATGTGACTAGTTGACATGTTCACCTCCTATGATTTTATCATTCAGGTAACTGGTTAAAATTTCCCGGATCTTTTCCGGGGTAAGTTCTGTGTACACTTCGTTGTTGATCAACATGGCCGGGGCTTTGTGACAAAATCCCAGGCAATTGGTTTCAAGGAGGGTGAATTTTCCATCCTGTGTGGTCTCTCCGACTTTGATCTTCAACATATTCTCTATGGCAAGAAGAATTTGTTTCTCTCCTTTCATTGAACATGTGATCGTTTTGCAAATACGGATAATGTATTTGCCCATCTTTTTACATTCCAGGAATGAATAGAAAGTAGCCGTTCCGTAAACTTCCGTCACCGGAATGTCCAGTTCACGGGCAATGGTCAGCATAGAAAATTCAGATAAGTACTTTTCCTGTTCGACTACTCCCTGAAGGATCGGCAATAGACTACGTCGCTCTCTGCCGTGCCGGTCGGCAAGGTCCTTAACTAGTTCGGTAATTGGTTTCATCCAAAATCAATTAAGTAGGTTAATAAATCTTTAGTGTGTATATATATGTTGTTTAGATTTTCGCCTCTGTAATTGTAATGATCGGATTCACTTCTAATTCTGAACTTTTATAAGGAAGCATTTTGTAAATATAATGGAAAATCAATCAAAAAAACAACGATTTAACAGAGAAAATTTTTGAAAGAAGGGTCTTCGGCTATCTGGTATTTTAATAACTTTCTCATAGTCAGAAGTGAAAGCCGGATTGCAAAGAACAAAATTTTTGTAATAAGAATAATTTTTATCTTCGTACTCTGTGAAAAGACCTGAGAACATTTTATTATCCGGAAGATCTTTATATAAATACATTCCGCACCGTCCACCGATTTTCCTCATAGATTCTTATTACGGGAGGGATGGTCAAGCTTCCTATTCGGGCTATACCCCTGTAAAGGATTCGTTTTTTTGTCCCGGAGAAATTTTTCTGGAAGAAGGAATTATTGAACATGCTGCCCAGTCTGTGGCTCTAGCCGCAGGAATAGATACCCTGGAACGCGGTGGTGAGGTTGTCCCCGGATTTGTGGGGTCTGTGAACGATTATAATTTTTATGCACCGGTTCACGTCGGGGAAGAATTAGTAACGGCACTAAAAGAGATATATAAATTCAAGGGATTCTCTGTTATTAAAGTGAAAACG
>JBAZHT010000103.1:0-5225 GCA_041652255.1 Bacteroidales bacterium | reverse complement strand
TGTTCCTAAAACTGTTTTGGGAATATTATTCTTTTTAATTTTTCGCCAGGAATAAAAGAATGTATAGATTGCCCCCGGCAGGAATAAAATACATGTCCAAACAATATCAAATTTCTTGTGTAATCCTAATAGTTCCAAAATATACTGACTAAGAATTACAGTAAAGATCAGGCTGCCCCATAAAATAATTATATGGCCGTTTTCCTGGATTTTTTTCCTGGTCTCTTCAATTGTCTTGGAAATTATCAAGAGACTTTCTTCGGGTGTGAAATTTTTTTCATCCATGTTATTTCGTGTTAATGATTATAATATAACACAAATATAAAGTAGTTAATTATATTAACCAAATAAAATTATAAATATTTTTAGTTTTCCAGGTTATGTTATTTAAATACAGTTCGGTAGAGAATGTCCCGGAAAAGATAATTTCTGCAAATAGAGGGGGTAATGGCCGAGATTTCCCTTAAGCCATCTGCCCCTGAAGGGTTTTTCGTGCTTCCATCCAAGTTTTGGGTGGTTTTTGTGGATGAGCTTGCGTTTTTCGTCTGCTTGGGCCGGAAACGTGGCCACCAGGGGCACTTTTGGCTGGTTTTCGCGCCTGGTCAGCCCTGAAACGTGTCCACCAGGTACGTTTTTGGGGTGTTTTCGCGTCTGGTGCTTCTGGCTGATCCATCGCCAATTTTTTAAATTGCACTGAGTGAGGCGTTTGTAGAATTATATGTTTATTGAACATTATGACCAGGGGCAGATTTGCGGGGTTTTTGCCCCTGGTCGGGGCTGGGATGTGCCCACCAGGTGCAATTTTGCCTGTTTTTTGCCCCTGGTGCTTTTAGCTGGCCAAATGAAAATTTTTTAAAATGCTGTGAATGTGGCGTTTGGTGTAATTCGCAATTTTTGACAATCATGACCAGGCGCACTTTAGGGTGTTTTTCGTACCTGGTCAGCCCTAAAACATGTCCACCAGGTGCACTTTAAGGGGGTTTTCGTACCTGGTCAGCCCCAAAACATGCCCAGCAGGCGCACCTTAAGGTGTTTTTCGTACCTGGTACGGCGAAAAGTTACCAACCAGATGTTTTACCGGGGGTAACGGTGGTAAACCCGGAGTGCAGAGCAAGAGAATTTTTACGATTTTTAAATGCCTGTTATTCAGGTGTCTATTTTTTGCGAATTGAGCGTTGCGCGGTAAACCGGGTTTACCCTGCGCAAACCGGGTTTGCCGCCCCTTGATCCGGGTTTGCCTTGGGCCGCCCTGCGCAAGTATCTTGTGTGTATTGCGCCAGTGCATTTTCATAACACTCCCTGATCTCATCTACCAGACCGGCGGGATGGATGACTTTGACATTGTCGCCGTAGGATAAGATTTCCATGAGCAGGTCATGGGTAACAAACAGAGTGAGCTTTACGAGTAGTTCCCGGTCGTTATCTTTCAATATCTGTTGTGATTCATGCAGGGGTAGGGTTTTAATGTACTTTCCCTGCAACGGGTTGAACGAGAGGACAATGTCTTCCGGTTCCGGTCCATTGGGGCTGATAATTCCAAAGCAATTGGCAAAGCGCTCATTCACATTGAAGTCCGCCGGCATCTTAAATTTGGTCCGGGTTATCTCCAACCCGGACAAACGGTCCAAACCAAAGGTTTTTACCTTGTTGTCTTTTAGATCATTGACTATAACATACCAACGGTTTTTGAATTCTTTCAGGGCGTATGGACAGGCATGGCGAACAGAAATATCCTCTTCCCAGAATTTTTCATACAGGAAGGATACCTGCAGCCGGTTCTTTATGGCATGAAGCAGCCCGTAAAGATTCCCGGTTCCCTGCGGCCGGCGTTTTTCAAAGTGAATATGGTCAGAAAGCCGGTCGATCATGTTCAGGGCATTGAATATGTCAAAGGCCTCCAGGATGCGCTCATTTACCTGAGGCTGGTCATCGTACAGGATATGGTATACCTTTTTTGAGAAATCATACTGGATATCAATGTTGTAGAGAGAGCTTATGTCCTGGATGTCCCTCTGGAAGGTCCGTTGTGAGACATTGAAGTCGTACCCCTGCAATTCAGATTCCAAAGCCAGGTAACCGGCTATTTCCGCATAGGTGGAAGGGTGCTTCCTGAGTTTCTTGATGATAAGGTTGTACCTGGCAATCGATTCTCTTTTTGACATATTTTTATGCGTTTGGGAAACCTATCCGGTTTCCGTGATTTTTTGTTATAAGTTCTGTTTTGCAATAATCTACAATAGTATTGAAATTTACATTCAGGCCGTGGATTATTTCGTGAATTTCGTTTTTTCTCACGATATTATTTATCTGACCTCCCGAAAAATCGAAACAGCCTGCCAGGGTTTCGCATTCCTGCTGGGAAAGGTTGGGCAATTTCGATTTCCATATCTTTGATTTTACCGGGAACTCGGGTTTCAGGAATTCTATCTTGAACAAGAAACGCCTTTCGAATGCCGGGTCCAGGTTGCTTACCAGATTGGTTGTGGCGAAAAATATCCCTTCAAAATTCTCCAGTTCTTCCAGGATGATGTTTTGCATGGCATTTTCCGTCTGTGCCACGTTGGAGCGCCTGATGTCCGTACGTTTTGAAATAATGGCATCGGCCTCGTTAAAGAGCAGCACGGGTATGCGTTCGCATTTTTTTGCATAGGTCCTGTAATCGGTGAAAATGCGCTTGATGATCTTCTCGCTTTCGCCAAAGAACATGGATTTTGACCGGCTGATGTCAACTTTGAATATTTCCCGGCCGGTTTCCCTGGCGAATTGCAGGACCGCCTCGGTTTTTCCCGTGCCGGGCAAGCCATGCAGCAAAGCAGTGATGCCTTTGGGCAGACCTTTGCTTTGCAGCCTTTTCCGGATCTCCGCATAGTTATCTTCCTGCAGCAGGGATTGGAGCAACTCCAGCTGTTTCGCCTCGGATTCGTTGAAAAAAAGGGCAACAGGGGGGATCTTTGCAGGTTCAATGATGTTCTCCTTCTTCGCCTCGGCAAAGATCGTTATTCCGGATTCCCGGAGGATTCTTGCCGAGTTGGCGGTCAGTTTCATGCCGGCATCGGAGAAAAAACCCGCCTCGGCAATTTCAACAAGATCATGCGTTATCAGCGCATTTTTTTTGGATATGATCTGCTGCATGTAGTTGATTCTTTTGGGAGCATTGTCGAAGGTGCCTTTGAGGGCCGTTTCAATGTCTACCGTTTCATGGCCGGAGAGGGTCTTCCAAATGAGGTAAATGAGCAGGAACGTGTCTTCTATGCAAAAATGGTAATCATCAATCTTCTTGATAAGTGGGTAATGCAAATTGGAACGGATAAGCTCTTCTGCTTGCATAAATAGAAACCGGGTGGTAATTTCTTCTTCTGACCGCTGAAAACCGAGCAAATAGAATTGTTCCAAAAGATCGATGATGTTTTTTGGCTCTTGCCGGGTTATCTCCGGCACAGGGCTGTTGTTCACCACTGCCTGCACTATCATGTTGTTGAAAATAAGCGATTCGCCTGTGGAGGGCAAACCCGCCTTATGGTATTCACCCCTTGTCTGCAGAATACCCCGGGAAAACAATGTTTCAAAATGCCCGCTGTACTCCAGCATCTTCATGGGATTGCAGTTGAAATGGGAAACCAGGTCAAGTAAAGTGACATTGTACTCCTTGTAATTGAGCGCAAACAGAACGGCTATGAGCAATGCCTGCTCCAAAGACACCTGGAAATAACCGGCAACGGACCTGAGTTCAGGTTCCGCTTTTTTCAGAAAGGCATCACTCAGCTTGCAGTTTTTTGACTGCTCAAACACACTCCCCATGCTCTTCAATACACTGGTTTTCAGATTTTCTTCCATGTCATGATCATTTGTCGCAGCACAAAGGTAGGGGAGAGGTGCGACAAAGGGTGACGCAGTGATTTTTTATAATATTACAATAAGTTATGAAGGATTGACATTTTTAACTGAGGGTCTGAATTCCACGATCACTGAATAAGAACAATGCCTGTATTAGTTATCTCAAGATCTTTCATAAACCTTAAGAATCATTTCAGTAATTGATTCAATATACTAACCTACTAACCTACTAATTTGATTAGTAACTCTTTAGTTGACCTTATATCAGAATTGATCATGGATCTTCTATTTAATTCGTTGTGCCACGAAATCAATGTAACTCTGGAGGTTGATTTTGTAGAGGTTTTGACGTAGGCTGGGCTGGTGAGGAAAGGGATAGATACAGTGATTGAGTTGGTTGTCTGTGGCAGCGAGACTGTGAAAATCGGTGTCCTTGTATTGCCAGTAGTTGCGGATTTTGTGTTTTTTGTTGCTCAGAAGCTGCAATACGGGCTCACCAAGCGTGATTATGGTGCAGTGCCGGTATAGAGCCAGTTCTTCTTTCAGGAGAGCTAAATTGTCCTGTAAATGGTCTGCTAGAACAGCAGGGGTGTCTGAGGGGGGATTTTTGTAGAAATATTTGAATACATTGGTGGCGTAAACATTATCCAACGTAATGCCGAGGCCGGCACATATTTTCTCCACGTATGTTTTCAATGGGCTTACCTTATCAAGGTTAAGTGCGCAGGTGATTCTGTCGCGTTTATTGACGTTGCGGATTGTGGGGGCTTGGCCAATAATAACCAACTTGATCTGCCCTTTGCCCTTGAATGGAGCAACAGGAGCAAGTGTCTTGTCTATCGGGTTTTCAGGGCAGTCAGTAAGTTTATTTCTGACTTGCAAGGCTTTTGATACAATATCCATAATTATCTTCTTGCAACATTAGTCTACTAAACTTTTTGTTTAATCTTAATAATTATTTAATATTTAACAAGATACAGCTAATAATTTAACATCTACATTTGATTTCATATATTGTTTGAGCTTAAGGCTCAAAGCAATATGAACACTGGAACTTATGTATTTACACAACTCATCAAACTGCTCCCTAAGGAAACTTTTGATTGGATCGTTAAAAATTATGAAGGAGACAAGTACGTCAAACACTTTACCTGTTGGAATCAGTTGCTTGTCATGATGTTTGGTCAGTTGTATGGTTGTGATAGACTTCGAGAACTCGTCAGTGTAGTGACAGCGCACTCCAGAAAAGCTTACCATCTGGGATTGGGGAAAGAAGAGATCAAACTGGCGAACCTTGCCAAGGCCAATGCGAACAGGGATTACCACATATTTGAAGAGTTTGCTAAGAAACTCATTGAAATAGCGCAAAATAAACGAATTAATACACCTTT
>JBAZHT010000102.1:0-5408 GCA_041652255.1 Bacteroidales bacterium | reverse complement strand
TTTTCCTGGATCCTGTTGTTCCCGTTGTTGTTCGCCTGTACGCAGCCCGAATACCTGAAGCCGGACAAATCACTGGTCCCCAAGGCAGCAGATATAGAGGTTACCGTCACCACGGCATACGATGAAAATTTTCTCACAACGGTGACTTTTGAATACGTAGCCCCTGCGGGAACTACGCCCATATTCATTTTTGACGGAAAAGATTACATAACAAAAAGCCAGTTCGTCAAAACGTATAAAAAAGCCGGAACGTATGCAGTGGAAGTAAAAGCACTGAATTCCCACGGCATATCAGACGGTTCCAAACTGGTTGAATTTGTCGTTGAATACGACTACATAGCTCCTTACGATCCTACGGAAGACATCCGCTTTATATCCGGAGGCACCGAAAAGATCTGGGTTATGGATGCCGCCACCAAAGGACACCTTGGATGCGGGGAACCGGGCAGTGACGGGACCAACTGGTGGAGTGCCAATCCTTATGAAAAAGAAGGATTCAGCATGTACGACAACCAGCTCACTTTCCGTTCAAACGGAACGTTCAAATTTGATCCTGTTGACGGAATGATCTACGTAAATGCCGGTTCCGGATACGAAACTTCTTACAAGACGGCCGAGGAAGATTATATGGCACCGGCTGAAGTGGGAGAAGGAACATACAGTTTTGAAATGGAAGGAGACCATACCTTCCTGAAATTCCCTGTCGGATCCATTATCGGTTATATTCCCAATCCCGAGGCCCTTACCAATCCTACTTACAGGGTGATAACACTTACGGCTTCTGTATTGGAGCTGGTGGTCGACAACGGTGGAATTGCCTGGCATTTCCGTTACATACCGCTTGATCCCGGATCATCTATGACCGATGAAGAAAAACTTACCGGTGGCAATTCCAAATCCTGGAAATGGAACTTCATGAGTGCCGGACACCTGGGATGCGGAGAACCCGGCTCCAACGGACTGGGCTGGTGGAGTGCTCCGCCCCTGGATAAAAACGGAGTGGGCATGTATGATGATATCCTGACCTTTGCCATGGACGGAACTTACACAATGAATCCCGGAGCCGGCGGAACAGTATATGTAAACAAAGACAGCGGGGTACGTCCCGATCTAAATCCAGGGGACGGGAACGATTATGCCATTCCTTTTGACACACAGACCACTACCTGGGACCTTTATACCGAGGGCGGTGTCATGTATCTGGAATTTCCTGCAGAAACGGTTGTGGGTTATGTTCCCAATCCTGAAGGATATGCTTCCCCACGCTTCCGTGTACTGACCCTGACAAAGGATCTTCTTGAAATTGTCATCGATGCTCCGGGTATCACCTGGCATTACAGTTTTGTACCTTCCGGTTATGAAGGAGATGAACTGGGGCAGGGCAATTTCGCCGGGAACCTGGCAGGTTCCTGGACATGGGAGCCTTCGGTACAGGGACACTTTGGTTGCGGCCCAAGCGGAAGCAACGGTCTGGACTGGTGGAGTGCTCCCCCTTACGACAAACAGGGACAAGGATTGTATGATGATGTTCTTACCTTTGGGACAGACGGATCGTACGTGTTTGATCCGGGACCCGGAGGCACTGTTTATTGCAATTGGGAAAGCGGGTTCCATCCCGAGTACTGGGGCGGAGAAACCAACGTGGACTACGGAGTCCCCGTAGAAATACAGACAGCTTCTTATGTCCTTGAAGAAGGGGTGCTGACATTCCCTCCGCAGACTTTTGTAAGTTACCTGCCCAACGCGGCCACTTATGACAATCCCGTGTACAAGATCGTCAAAATGACCCCGTATATTATGGAACTGGTAACCGACAACGGAAATATTGCCTGGCATTACCGTTTCCAGAGATACGTTAACTAATTACAAACGATATTTGTCATGAAAAAGCTCTTTTTTATCATAGCCTCTTTCACCCTCGCCACCTGCGGCTGTAACGGCAGCAAAGGACCGGAACCTTCAGAGAATCAGCAAATTGATCTTTCAAAAGAAAGTCTTGAGTTTGGATTTGCATCTGAATCCGCTTCTGTCACTGTCACATCCAATTGCGAATGGGGTGTTTCATCGGACCAATCCTGGTGTTCCGGTTATCCCACCGGAGGTCTGGACGGAACTTCTACCATTACCGTCAATGCCACAGAGAACCGTACCGGTGAAGACAGGACATGTCTTCTGACATTCCGTTCCGGCGATTATAAAAAAGAGCTTTCTGTTTTACAACATTTGAATCCCCAGGATACCATGCCTATTGTGGATCCCACGGTAGATGTACCTGAAGGATACAAACTGATCTGGCGCGACGAATTTGACGTGCTTGAAACTTCAGAATGGTGGTTTGAAACAGGTGCCGGAGGTTGGGGGAACAATGAACTTCAGCGGTATATTCCCATCCATGAGGGTAAAGACACTTGTGCAATTGTCTCCGGTGGAACATTGAAAATCATTGCAAAACAATCGGGAGAGGACGTGCTTTCAATTCGTATGAACACTTACCGAAGCTGGACATACGGCTACTTTGAAGCACGGCTTAAACTCCCGGTAGGGAAAGGCACCTGGCCCGCCTTCTGGATGTTACCCAAAGAATTTAAAACCTGGCCCGATGACGGGGAAATAGATATTATGGAACACGTGGGATACCGTCCTAACTGGGTAAGCAGCGCCATTCACTGTAAAAGTTATAATCACGCCATTGGAACGCAACGGTCCGCCGAAAAATACATTTCCACAGCCCAGACCGAATTTCATATATACGCCTTAGAATGGACTGAAAACGCTCTATACGGATATGTTGACGGAATTCGTTATTTCACCTTCACCAATGACCAGAAAGGCATCAACGACACCTGGCCTTTTTACAAGCCGTTCTACTTAAAACTGAATCTGGCATGGGGCGGAAACTGGGGTGGTGCAGAAGGTGTGGACCCCGGAGCCCTCCCGGCTACCTATGAAATTGATTACGTAAGAGTTTTTCAGAAAAAATAAAACCCTTCCCATGATGCCACTAAAAAAGATCTTACTGATACTATTGTGTGCCTCCGCTACATGGTCCTGTACACAACAACAAACCGGGACGGACCGGGAAACAGAAAAAAAAATCACCCGGCTTTTGTCAAAAATGACATTGGAAGAAAAAATGGGTCAGATGAACCAGATTTCTGCTTCAAACATGGGTGAGGACCAACGCCTTGAAGAAGCCATTAAAAAAGGGCAGGTGGGATCCATCCTCAACGAAGTGGATCCGGCCCGGGTAAATGCCTGGCAGAAAATTGCCGTAGAAGAATCTCGTCTTGGTATACCTCTGATCGTAGGACGGGATGTAATCCACGGGTTCAAAACCATATTTCCAATTCCTTTGGGGATGGCCGCAACGTTCAATCCTGCCGTTGTAGAACAAGGGGCTCGTATTGCAGCCAGGGAAGCTACTTCAGCAGGTGTCCGGTGGACATTTTCCCCCATGCTTGACATAGCCAGGGATCCTCGTTGGGGAAGGATCGCAGAAGGATTTGGAGAAGACACTTACCTGACTGCAGTCATGGGAGAAGCCATGGTGAAAGGATACCAGGGTACGGACCCCCGTGGTCCGGTTAGTATGGCTGCGTGTGTAAAACATTTTGCCGGCTACGGAGCCGCCCAGGGGGGTCGTGATTACAACAGTACTTTTATCCCTGAAAGATTACTCAGAAACGTGTATCTGCCTCCTTTCCAGAAGGCGGTAGAGGCCGGGGCCCTGACCCTTATGACTTCATTCAACGATAACAACGGAGTCCCTTCTACAGGAAACACGTTCCTTTTACGTAACGTACTCCGTGACGAGTGGGATTTTACGGGTTTTGTTGTCAGCGACTGGAGTTCCATAACGGAAATGATCACGCACGGATTTGCAAAAGATGCGGCACATGCCGCCCATCTGGCTTTAGAAGCAGGTGTAGATATGGATATGATGTCTTTTGCCTACATTTCCCACCTGAATGAAATCGTAAAAGAAGGTGAAATTTCTGAAAAACGTATAGATGAGGCAGTCAGAAACATTCTGCGAGTCAAATTCAGGCTGGGATTATTTGAGGACCCTTATGTTGATGAAAATCTGCACAAAGATGTTTTTTATGCTCCGGATCATTTGGAACTGGCAAAACAAACCGCCACAGAGAGTGTGGTTATGCTTAAAAATGACGGAACGCTGCCTTTGGACGAAACCCGTATAAAAACTTTATTAATTACTGGTCCGATGGCCGATGCCGCATATGACCAGCTGGGCACCTGGGTTTTTGACGGGGACGAACACGCTACCATAACTCCGCTGAAAGCCATTAGGGATGCATACGGCAATTCCATCCGTATTCTCTACGAACCCGCGTTGAGTCATTCCCGTGATAACGATCCATCAGGTATCCGGAAAGCCGTACAGGCTGCCAGGCGTTCGGATGTCGTTCTTGTTTTCGCAGGTGAAGAATCCATACTATCGGGTGAGGCTCATTGCCTGGCCCACCTGGACCTTCAGGAAGGGCAAAGCCGGTTGATAGAAGCCCTGAAATCTGTAGGAAAACCCGTTGTAACTGTAATCATGGCAGGCAGACCCCTTACCATTGAAAAAGAAACAACATGGAGCAACGCCCTGCTATATGCATTCCATCCCGGCACCATGGGCGGTCCTGCACTGGCCGACCTGATATTCGGGCATGCAGTTCCCAGTGGCAAGTTGCCTGTTACTTTTCCCCGGTCATCCGGACAAATTCCTGTGTATTACAATCACAACCGGACAGGACGTCCGTTCCTGGGAAACGAAACCCTCTTGAAAGACATCCCGCCCAAGGCCGGACAAACTTCTCTGGGAAATACGAGCTTTTACCTGGATCTGGGAGCCGCTCCCCTGTTTCCGTTTGGTTACGGGCTTTCTTATTCTGCCTTTGCTTATACCAACATCACGCTTAATAAGGTTTCATACGGAAAAGATGAAGTTATCGGTTTGACTTTTGACCTTACCAATACCGGAAAGTATAAAGCCACGGAAATTGCTCAGTTGTATGTATGTGACAAAACCGGTTCCGTAACCAGGCCGGTCAGGGAATTAAAGTTTTTTGAACGCATTACTCTCAACCCGGGAGAAAGCCAAACGATAAACTGGACACTTCCGGTCAGTGAATTGGCTTTCCGTGACCTGAACATGGACCTGACCGTGGAACCCGGTCGGTTTCAATTATGGGTAGCGGGAGATAGTGTCTCCGGAGAACCCGTGCTCTTTGAAGTTCATTAAACAGCCCGGGTTCCCGTAAGCTTTTTTTCCTATATTTCCTCTATAAATCATATCCTGTGTTAACTGAAAACAGCTCTAAGCGGACATGGCATTACGGATGGGCATAAAAAGCATCCACCGATTGCCTCGGGAGCAAGATAATAATAAAACAATTTCC
>JBAZHT010000101.1:0-5475 GCA_041652255.1 Bacteroidales bacterium | reverse complement strand
GGATTCAGGTTTTCTCCCGTAAATATTTGCCGAGTTGATCCTTCGCCGGAAATCCCCTGTCCATCGGCAGAGGAATTCTCCGGTCCATCGGCGGAGAAAATCTCCGGTCCATCGGCAGGTATGAATCCTGGCAGCTCCAGGACCATCACAGTCTCGTAAATCCCGAATGACACTTTTGGCTCTTCTCCCTCGGTATTGTTGTTGCAGGCGTATGTCGTCAGCAACAAGGCAAACATAAGAACAGATAGTTTTTTCATGATTATTTTTTTATTTGTTTGAAATATTCCTCAATAGCAGCTACATACTCCTGGTAAGCACCTGCACCTTTGTCCGTGATCCGGCAGGTGGTCAAAGGGTAGTTTCCCCGGAACGATTTAGTAACTTCAATGTATCCGGCCTCCTTTAATTTGGTGATCTGGAAGCTCAGGTTTCCTTTGCTGGTGTTGATGTTCTCCAGGAGCCAGGAAAACTCGGCACTCTTCACACCTATCAACAGCGACATGATGGCCAGGCGCACCTGCGAATGCAACAACGGATCCAATTCTTTAAACATGGCAGGCAAAGCGTTACTTGTTACGTTTAGCGAACAATATATGTCCCGGGACAATGAATGCGATCATCCAGGCAACGGCTTCCAAAAGCAATTGTTCCTTTAAGCCGAGGTAGGAGGCAGTCAGCGCCAGTGCTCCGAATACCGCGCCCCCGATGATGATCAGCCGGTAGCGCAGGATCCCTCCGGTTACGGTGACGGCAAAGGCCATCAGCACCATAAACAGCGGGTGCTGCAATTGGAAATTGATGCTGTGAAGTACATTCATCTGGATCACATTGACCAGCACAGTGGACAGAAAAAAAGATATCCAGACATACCGCAGCGATACACCTATGTATGTCTGCACTTTTTTCCGCTGTTTGATCAGATAGTATATCGTAAAGAGGGTAGCAGCGGCAGCCAGTATGATCCCCAGACGGCTAATCATTCTGTTCATTTGGTAAGTCAGCACAATACTCCGGGTTATAAATCCGCTAAATGACACATAAAAGAGCACCCACCCCCAGACAATAAACAAGATCCCGTCCTGTCTGAGCTTGATCCGTGAAACAGCAATCATCTCTTTGATCACCGTAAGAGACTGATTTTCATCAATAATGTTCGATTCTTTATTGGTTGCATCCATGGCAGTATGATTTATAAAACAAGTTTGTGGTACAAACCTAATTATTATTTTCGAATTATGTACCTTCAGGCAGCATAATTGTAGAAACTTTTCTTGATTTGTAATAAAAAGACCCTTTCAGCTACTTTAATATAAAGCCTTATATCATTGCAGATGAAATCTACCAACGACGAATTTCTGGAAATCATTACCAACTATCAGGGAATATTGCACAAGGTCAACCTGGTGTATTTCCGGAGCCATTCGGAGAGGGAAGAGAACTTCCAGGAAATCGTGTACCAGCTATGGAAATCATTTGCGATGCTTAAAAACCGCGAAAGCCTCGGCTCATGGATTTACAAAGTGGCCATAAACACATCCATTTCCAGGATCCGTAAAGCATCCCGCATTGAGTACCGGCCAAAGCTTCCCGACATCTGCGACAAAACCATCGATACGGCCGAAGCCATATCCCTGAACGCCTCTTTGCAAATGTTACTGGAAGCCATAAAGCACCTGGATGAAATTGACCGGTCCATTATGTTGCTCTGGCTCGATGAAAACAGTTACGACCAAATAGCCGGAATAATCGGGATCTCATCATCCAACGTAGGTGTGAGGATCAACCGAGCCAAAGAAACATTACGTAAACTAATGAATACTTCGAATCATGGAAAACAATGAATTGCAAGCCATATGGAAGACCCTCAATACCGGAGGGCAACAGAGATCAAAAGAAGAACTGCAACTGCTGCTCCGTTCAAAAGCCCGGCACACCATGAACCGGTTTGTAACCGAAACCCTCATATCCATTCTGATATCCGCCGGCCTGTTTGTTTACCTTATCATTACATCCATCAACAGGGCGGATGACATATACTATCTGACGATCAATATCATATTGTTCGTAATTACCCTTATATCAATTGTTTCCGGATACTTATCCTGGAAAACACTGCGCGGCAACCCATCGGATCAGCCTTTGAAACTCTGGCTGGAAAAACGCACCAGCCTCTTAACCAAATGGCTGTATGGAAGGTACTGCAAACTCTACCTTTATTTGATTCCGCCGCTCTTCATCCTGATCCTGCTTTCCATTCACGTGTATTTCGAATACAAACCGTTCCTGGAAGTTTTAAATAATGCCGAGTCGGTTACCGGGTTGCTGGTTGCCCTGCCCATAGGACTTTTCGTCTCCTTCTTCACCGCCGGCAGGATCCGCCGCCTCCGCAAACAGCAGCTGGAATTCCTCCTGGACCTGCAAACCCGCCTTTCCGGCGTCTGAAATATATTCCGAGTTTTACTTAGCACGGTACAATACTATTTTGCCATGATAAAACACACCAGATAGGTTCTAATTTGGTCGACCAGGTACGAAAACACCCCTAAAACGTACCTGGTGGGTATGTTTTTAGGCTGACCAGGTACGAAAACACCCCTAAAGTGCGCCTGGTCACAATTTGCATATAAAGCGAAATTCACAAAACTTCACATATAGAACTACTTACGAAATATCCCTTATATGCACTGCAAACACCAGGTACGAAAACACCCCTAAAACGTACCTGGTGGGTATGTTTTTAGGCTGACCAGGTACGAAAACAGGGCCAAAGTGCGCCTGGTTATAAAATTCAAAGAACGTTACTTTTGTTAAGCACTTAATAAATAGCGCTTTACAAAATTGTCACTTGGTTGCCAAAATGCACCAGGTACGAAAACACCCCTAAAGTGCGCCTGGTGGGGTTGGTTTAGGCCTTATCAGGCACGCTTCTGCAGATAAGTACCTTTGATGTAGGTGTTTTGAGCCGAATATGTAATCTCCCCCAACAAAAGTGCCCTTGATGTAGTAGTTTTGAGCCAGAACAGTATTATCTGCATCTGAGGGAGCACTCAAGGGAGTCCTCCTTCTCCTTACTGGCGCGCAAACGTGGTCGCTTACTGGAATAGCCCCCGGCATTTTAACCAACAGCGATGTTTGGTTAGAATTTTTTAAATTGCGGCGGGAAAGCATTGAATAAAAAACAAACATCATGAACTCATTGCATTTTAAATACAAATTCTGGATCGAGGATCAGGATGGTGTCAGCATTTTCGGAGACGGAAAATACAGGTTGTTGAAAACCATACAGGAAACAGGATCGTTTAAACACGCTGTTGAAAAATTGGATCTCAGCTATAGGAAAACCTGGGATAAGGTCCGGGCTATAGAGGAAAGGCTGGGGTATCCCATTCTGGATACAAAACAGGGAGGACCTGCCGGAGGAACAACCACGTTAACCCCGGAAGGAATACAGCTGATGGAGATTTTCGAAAAATTGCACCGTCTGTGTGATCCTTTTTTTGCAGAAATGACCCAAAATATTTATACAGAATAATAGTAAAATCCTCCATATCTTATTGAAAATTTATGAACTTGATAGCGAATTGCATAAATTTGCAATTCGCTAATTTTTTTAAATACATATCATGAATAACGCTGTTTACAATTTCCCGTTACCGCAGAACGAACCCATTCTTGGCTATTTGGAAGGAAGTCCTGAAAGACTTCTTTTAGACAAAGAACTTGAGAAACAATCCCGGACAGTTGTGGATATCCCGCTGATCATAGGAGGGAAGGAGATACGAACCGGGAATCTGGGAGAGATCAGAATGCCTCATGACCACAACAAAATAATTGCAAAATACCATAAAGCCGGAAAGACTGAAGTTGAATTGGCCATTCAAGCTGCATTGGAAGCCCGGAAGACCTGGTCGAATATGACATGGACAATCAGAGCCTCTATCTTACTTAAGGCTGCCCATTTGATCGCGTCCCGCTACCGTCCGGTGCTCAACGCAGCCACCATGTTGGGCCAAAGCAAAAACATATACCAGTCCGAGATCGATGCCGTTTGCGAGACCATCGACTTTTTGAAGTACAACGTGGGTTTTGCCGGGCGTATTTACGAAATGCAGCCCAAATCCGCTTACAATCAGCTGAATCGCATGGAATACAGGGCCCTGGAAGGTTTTGTCCTGGCCGTAAGCCCGTTCAATTTTACATCAATAGCTTCCAACCTGAACATGGCCCCTGTTATGATGGGGAATACTACCATATGGAAACCGGCTTCTACAG
This sequence comes from Bacteroidales bacterium, assembly GCA_041652255.1. Lineage (GTDB taxonomy): Bacteria > Bacteroidota > Bacteroidia > Bacteroidales > UBA932 > DMER64. The sequence continues at coordinate 1,203 of JBAZHT010000101.1, read as the reverse complement.
CTGTTCTGTCCAATTATTACCTGATGAAAGTCTTTATGGAAGCCGGATTGCCCGCCGGGGTTATCAACTTCATGCCCGGACAGGGATCAGTAATAGGCAACACCTGCCTGGATTCCAAGGACCTGGCAGGCATTCATTTCACGGGATCCAACGGCACTTTCAACGGGTTATGGACTCGGGTAAGTACCAATCTTTCGGGGTACAAATCTTACCCCCGACTGGTAGGGGAAACCGGAGGAAAAGACTTCATCTTTGTCCACCCCTCGGCAAATATTCAAGATGTTTGCATCAATGCCATCCGCGGTGCTTTTGAGTACCAGGGTCAAAAGTGCAGTGCCGCTTCGCGCATGTACGTGCCCGGTTCTTTGTGGGACGAAATGAAAAAATGCTTGTGTGAACTTGCCGGGGATATTAAAATGGGCGATGTGAAAGATGCCCGCAATTTCATGAATGCTGTAATTGACCAGAAGGCTTTCGACACCATAAAGTCCTATATTGATTATGCACGGAATTCCCCCGAGGCGGAAATCATTGCCGGCGGTCAATGCGACAAATCCAAAGGATATTTCATCCGGCCCACCATTGTGGTAACGACCAATCCGCGTTTCAAGCTCATGGAAGAAGAAATCTTTGGTCCGGTGCTATGTGTCTATGTTTACGAAGACTCCAGATTGGAAGAAACCCTGGATCTGTGTGATACCACATCGCCATATGGGCTTACAGGAGCCGTCTTCTCCACCGATCGCATAGCTGCCGCTCATATGTGTGAAAAACTCAGGTATGCGGCAGGCAACTTCTACATCAACGACAAACCCACGGGTGCTATTGTAGGACTCCAGCCTTTTGGCGGATCCCGGGCCTCCGGAACCAATGACAAGGCGGGCGGCGAATACAACCTCATTCGCTGGGTCAATCCCAGAACCATCAAGGAAACCTTCGTCAGCCCCGACGACTATCGGTATCCGTATTTGATGTAATTCCCGTCAAAGCCACAAACACCTCCGTATCTGTTCTTCGATCACCGCTTTTTGTTTCAAAATCCTGACTATGGAGTTTCGCTCATGGTCGTTCAGGAGGTGGAAGCTTTGACGGCCGGCCTGAGCCGAGTAATCATCAATGATCCTGCAGACATCAATGTCACTGAGTCCACTGGTCCTGATATCAAGATTATCTGCGCTTATGATTTCCTTCCTGGCGTCTGTG
>JBAZHT010000100.1:0-5538 GCA_041652255.1 Bacteroidales bacterium | reverse complement strand
GTTCGAGATCATTGTCACAACAACCGGAGAACTGGAAGCAGAAAACAACATTAAAATTGAAGGTCCTGCCGGCATGCGTGCCCGCAATGTTCGTATTGGAGATGTGGAAATCCAGGATCTGGTCCCCGAAGGTACCGTTGTGAAAAAAGGCGACTATGTAGCAATGCTTAACAGGACCTCAGCAGACAATACACTTAAGGACCGGGAAGACGAATACGAAGCACTCCTGGCACGATACGAAAGGACGCTTCTGGACACTTCATTAACGCTCAGAAAATTGCGTGATGATATTGAAAATCAGCGCTTTACGATTGAAGAAGCCCGTATAGCCGTGGAACAGTCCATTTATGAACCCCCTGCAACCCAGAGGCAATACCAAAACAATCTGGAAAAGGCTACACGTTCTTACGAACAGGCCTTGAACAATTACGAGCTGCAGGCGGAACAGGCGGAAGCTTCCGTTAACGATGTGCTCATAGAATTAAACAGGAATAAGCGGCAATTGGATGAACTTCGGGCGGTTTTGGAAGATTTTACCATATACGCCCCGAGCGACGGCATGGTCATCTATTATAGAGAATGGAGCGGAGATAAACGCCGCATAGGATCGTCCATAAGCGGATGGGATTTGACCGTTGCCACACTTCCCGACCTGAGCAACATGCTATCCAAAACATACGTCAACGAGATCGATATTGCTAAAGTTAAAGCCGGACAACCTGTACGTATAGGTGTAGATGCTTTTCCCGACAGAAACTATACCGGTGTTGTGAAAGAAGTCTCCAATATTGGAGAACAGCTTAAAAATGCAGATGCTAAAGTTTTCGAAGTGGTTATCAAAGTAGACGGCCAGGACGAGATCCTGAGACCGGCCATGACCACCAGCAACAAGATCATCACGGCATCCCTGGATTCAGCGATATTTATACCTTCGGAAGCCATCTTTGAAAAAGACAGCATTACCTATGTATATAAATCCAATGGGGTAAGGCAGATTATAGTTACAGGGAACTCCAACGAAAACCATACCGTGATAGAACAGGGGCTGGAAGAAGGGGATGAGGTCTATCTGTCTCTGCCCCAGAATCCTTCCAAATTCAAAGTGCAGGGCGAGGAATATGTTGAACAGATAAAACAGAGAATTAGAGAAAAAGCAGAAGCCGAGAAGAAAAAAACAGAAGAAGATAAAAGCCGTGGAAAACGACGGGGAATGATGCAGGGCCAAATGCCTGAGGGATTTCAGTTACCTGAAGGCGTCCAGCTGCCTGAGGGGGTTCGAATACAGTCTGGTTCCACAGAAGGAGGAGCCCGTAGAAATAATCCGCAAAACAACACACAACAGTAAGGAGCCGTTTTTATGAACATCTTCTTTATTAACAGGTATATGCACGACATCCACATAGCTGTGGAGTCTATAATACACAACAAACTGAAAAGTTTTCTTACTGCTTTGGGTATTGTTTTTGGAGTTGGAGCGGTTATTAGTATGATGGCCATTGGGAACGGAGCCAAACAGGAGATTCTGGACCAGATAAAAATGGTCGGGGTCAATAATATTGTTATTCTTCCCGCCACCCTGGAAAACGTAGAGGAAGAAGATTCGGGATCTTCTGCCAGTCAAATCAAGAAGTTTTCACCGGGATTGCAACTTTCCGATGCCGAAGCCATCCGCCAAATATTGCCTTCTGTCAAACACGTATCACCCGAAGTAAGTGTTTTCACTTATGTCACTTACAACGGTATGCGCCAGCCGGCCAAAGTCCTTGGAGTTACCTCAGAATATTTTAATTTGTATGATATAGGCCTGGAAACAGGATCATTTTTCAACCAGGATCAAGAGCTGAATTCCATGGCTGTCTGTATTATCGGTCATAATGTAAAAACACGGTTTTTTCAGCAAAAGGATCCGGTTGGCGAATTTATAAAATTCGGAGCCAACTGGGTAAAAGTAATCGGGGTCCTTGAACAAAGTACCTCGGGCGCTTCCAAGCCTAAAGAAGACGAAGAATCTTCCGGAACGGCTTCCTCGGCACAATCCGGTTCACTGGGGACTATCGGCTCTGAAAGTATGGGAATGCAGGGGTACGATGACCAGGTTTTCATTCCCATCCGCACCATGCTTCTCCGGCAAGAAAACAGGGCGCTGGCCATTACAAATCCCGCGTCTTCCAATTCAGGAGCAATTAGAGTGGGAGGAGGAGGAGGCCACCGGATTGTGATTAGCACCAATACAAGTACATCCGAATCTTCCACAAATTCAAATTACCACCAATTGGACCGGATCACAGTCCAGGTACATGAAACCGAACAGCTTGCCTCTTCCCAGGAAGTAATTACCCGTATGCTTAACCGGCGTCATCAGCAAGTTCCGGATTTTGAAGTGACCATTCCCGAGTTGCTTTTAAAACAGCAGCAAAGGACAAAAGATATTTTTAACATCGTATTAGGGGCCATTGCGGGAATATCTCTCCTGGTGGGAGGTATAGGCATTATGAACATTATGTTTGCTTCGGTAATGGAACGCACCAAGGAGATTGGAACAAGACTGGCCATCGGGGCAAAAAAAGCCGATGTAATTGCCCAGTTTTTATCCGAAGCCATCCTTATAAGCGTTGCCGGCGGTACGATTGGAGTAATCATTGGTGTTGTTTTGTCATTTCTGATACAATCTTTCTTTGATATTACTACCATAATATCTTTTGCATCCATAATAATTTCATTTGGCGTATCGGCTGCTATAGGCGTAATCTTTGGATACTCCCCTGCAAAACGGGCTGCCGAACGTGATCCTATTGAATCTCTCAGATATGAATAAATTTATGAAAATAAACGCAACCATTCCTGTTTTGTTAATCTGCCTTCTTTTCTCTGCCGGAAATCTATTGGCACAGGAAAACCGTGAAATTGCAGATCATAATTCTCCGGAATACAAACTGGAAACCTACAACCTTACTCTGGAGGAAGTATTATACCTGGCCAGTACCCAGTCTAATGAAGCATTACGTGCCCGGAACACATTCCAGGTTGGTTATTGGGAATACAGATCATACAAAGCCAGTTTCCTTCCAAACCTTATGTTTGTATCGCAATTGCCTGAATTTTCTCGCAGGATCGTGGATGTTCCAAGTATCGATCCCGTTACCGGGGAAGTGCGTCATGATTATTCTTCTGAATTTTACAACATTGTGAGTGGAGGTTTGATGGTACGGCAAAACCTTCCTACAGGCGGTACCATTTCTCTCAGTTCTTCCCTCCAGCGTACCGACCGTTTCAGCGGCTCTTTCAGCAATCACGAAAGCACCGAATACCTTTCCACCGCCTTAAGTGTTCAGATCTCCCAATCCATTTTTGGCGTGAATGAAATGAAATGGGACCGCAAAATTGAGCCTTTGAAATACGAAGAAGCCCGGCGCACTTACATAGAGAGCATGGAAAATGTCAACCAGCGGGCCATCCAGTTGTTTTTTAATATGGCTTTGGCTCAGCAAAGACTGGCCATTGCCGAGTTCAACCATTCCAACAACGATACACTCTACAATATCGCCTCCGGCAGGTACGAATTGGGGACCATTGGGGAAAACGATCTGCTGCAATCTGAACTGGCTTACCAGAACGCCCTAAAAACCCTTAACGAGAACCGCCTGAACCTTGAAGATTCGGAAAACCGGCTGCGCTCTTACCTTGGATTTACAGAACGGGTAGAACTGAGCATCCAGATACCCGACAGTATACCAAATGTAATGCTGGATGTGGAGAAGGTCCTCCAATTGGCTTTCGACAATAATCCAGACATAATCACCTATGAACGTCAATTGACAGAGGCACAAAAAAATGTGGCACAGCAAAGGGCCAACCGTGGATTCCAGGCCAATCTGAATGTGGCGTTCGGATTGAATCAGCAGGCAACCGGTCTTTTTGCGTCTTATAAAGATCCCCGGGATATGCAGACAGTAAGCATAGGCCTTACCGTTCCTATCCTGGACTGGGGTCGTGGACGCGGATTGGTGAAAATGGCCCAAAGTAACGAAGAGCTTGTCAGACGCCAGGTGGAACAATCCAGAGTTGACTTTGAGCAGGACATTATATTAAATGTACGTCAGTTCAATATGCAGTCACAGCAGTTTGCCATAGCGGGTAAAGCCGACACCATAGCGCAGAAAAGATATGATGTGGCAAAACAACGTTATCTGATAGATAAGATCACGGTAACAGACATGAATAACGCCCAGCTGGACAGGGATGAAGCGCGCGTGGGATACGTTCAGGCATTGTATAATTACTGGCGGTATTATTTTGAGCTGAGATCCCTTTCTCAATTCGACTTCATCGCCAACAAACCGTTGGATGTCGATTTTGAATCGCTTTTAGATTAAAGCGTTAATCCATAACACCGTCTTCGCCTGTGCGTACGGTGTACAAAAAGTTTCCACTGGCTCCGGACTTTGATATTGTCTTCAAGTTCGGGGCCGGTTTCTGCATACTCCACCCCGGTGTGCATGGCATTCAAGATGCTATTATAAATAATGACAGCGTTAACACCCCGGTTCTGGTAAGCGGGCATCACTCCAATATGATACATATCAAGTACCTTTGATCGTCTGATATCTCTCATGATCCCGTAAAGGCCCATGGGAAACAGTTTCCCTTTTCCCAGCCTCACACCCCTGCTTATGGACGGAACCATCAGCCCGTATCCGACAATCTCGCCGGCCTTGTTTCCCACAACAGTAATGTACTCCAGTTTGCAAATTGACATCAGTAATTTGGCAAAGTCCATCAATTGGTTCTCTGAAATGCGTACGACCCCGAACAATTCCGAAAAAGCCTCGTTCAAGACCGGAAGGGCTTCCCGGAATACCGGTTTAAGGTCTTTGACTTTCCGGAATTTCCGGATGGAATACCCGTATTTTTGCATGGCACCCAAAGCCAGTCGTTCCAACGTAGGATCCATTTCCCGGGGTACATGTACCTTGTATTCCACCCAATCCACTTTTTTGGTCAGACCCAGTCGCTCCATGTGACTTATATAATATGGATAATTGTACTGGGTAATGTACATATCCATCTGGTCAAAACCTTCAATGAGCATGCCCATTTTATCCATATCCGAAAACCCCAGAGGTCCCACAATTTCATTCATATCAAGGAACCGGGCCCACTCGGCAACTTTGTTAAACAGTGCCTCGGATACCCCATAATCGTCAATAAAGTCAAAACGGGTAAAACGCATCTGTCGCACATTCATTTTGTAATTATAGGCATTGTTCAAAATTGCCGCAACTCTGCCGGCAACCTCCCCGTCTTTATATGCCAGGAACATTTTACAGGAAGCATAATCAAACGCCGCATTTTTGGTGGGATCGAAATCCCTCATTTCTTCTGAAATCAATGTGGGAACAAAGCAGGAATTGTTCTTATACAGTCTGACCGGAAATTCAAAGATTTTTTTTTTGTTTGACCGGGAGGTTATCTCTTTAACAGTAATCATAAATAAATATAAAAAAACGAGTAAATTTGTACTTTATATCTTTTTTCATA
>JBAZHT010000099.1:0-5861 GCA_041652255.1 Bacteroidales bacterium | reverse complement strand
AATACACAAAACCGTTATCGTTAAAATATTTGTGGATGGCATAAGCCATGGCGTGGCGGATCCGGAATATACAACCGAACGTGTTGGTTCTGGGTCTGAGATGCGCGATCTCCCGCAGGAATTCCATGCTGTGTCCTTTCTTTTGTAAAGGATAAAGGGCAGGGTCTGCGGTCCCGTATATTTCAATTTCAAAAGCCCTGATCTCTACCGCTTGTTGTGTCCCGACCGAGGGGACCAGTTCTCCTTTAACACGGATACAGGCTCCGGTAGTAACGGGCCGCAGTTGCTCTTCAGTGAAGACAGCCATGTCACATACGATCTGTACGTTGTGTATAGTGGAGCCATCGTTCAAGGCTATGAAAGCAATATTTTTGTTGCCCCGTTTAGTTCGTACCCAGCCTTTTACCTGCACGGTAATTCCGGCCTGCATTTTCAGAAGGTCAATGATCCTGGTGCGTGATTTTATCATAATGGTTAATATCTGTAATAGTCCGGTTTATAAGGGCCTTCAATGGAAAATCCTATGTAGTCAGCCTGTTTTTGTGTCATGCGGGTTAGCTTGGCTCCCAGGTAATCCAGGTGCAGACGTGCTACCTCTTCATCCAGATGTTTGGGCAACTGATAGACTCCCAATTCATAATCTGTATTCCATAGACTGATCTGTGCCAGGACCTGGTTTGAGAAAGAATTGCTCATGACAAATGATGAATGTCCCGTGGCACATCCCAGGTTAACCAGGCGTCCTTCAGCAAGCAGAATGATAGCGTGACCGTCCGGAAAAGAAAATTTGTCTACCTGAGGTTTGATGTTCTCTTTTATGATGCCCGGGAAATTCGTAAGGGCATCCACTTGTATTTCATTGTCAAAGTGTCCAATGTTGCATACGATGGCATGATCCCTCATTTTCTCCATATGTTCTATACGGATGACGTCACAATTGCCCGTTGCCGTAACGAAGATACGGGCCTCTTCCAGACAGTCTTCCAGGGGGCGAACCTCAAACCCTTCAACTGATGCCTGAAGGGCACAGATAGGATCTATCTCGGTAACCAGAACGCGTGCTCCGTAAGAACGCAAACTTCTGGCACATCCTTTTCCTACATCCCCGTAGCCGCATACTACAACAACTTTTCCTGCGATCATAACATCGGTGGCCCGTTTGATACCGTCTGCCAGTGATTCATGACATCCATACAGGTTGTCGAATTTTGATTTTGTAACCGAATCGTTCACGTTAATTGCCGGGAACAGGAGTTCTCCTTTGTCAAACATCTGGTAAAGGCGGTGAACTCCGGTAGTTGTTTCTTCACTGACTCCTTTCATGCCTTCGGCCATACGGGCCCACATTCCGGGCCTTTCCTTGAGTGTTTTTCTCAGGAGGGTTGCAATTACTTTTTCTTCAGTGCTTCCGTTCATGGTATCAAGGATGGCACTGTCTTTTTCAGCCAGCACGCCTTTATGGATCAGCAGCGTGGCATCACCGCCATCATCTACTATCATGTGAGGTCCTGCTTCATTTGGAAATGACAGTGCCTGCAAAGTACTCCACCAGTATTCCTCAAGCGTTTCACCTTTCCATGCAAAAACGGGAACACCGGCTTCTGCCATGGCTGCTGCAGCATGATCCTGAGTTGAAAAAATATTGCAGGAAGCCCACCTTACATCAGCCCCGAGTACTTTTAGTGTTTCAATGAGTACGGCAGTCTGTACGGTCATATGGAGACTTCCTGTTATACGGGCGCCCCTCAACGGTTTTTCCTGAGTGTATCGCTCGCGTAAGGCCATCAGTCCTGGCATTTCCCTTTCTGCCAGCTCAATTTCTTTCCTTCCGAATGCAGCCAGTCCGGGATCTTTTATCTTGTAATCCATTTCTATTTTTTTGCAAAGGTAAGCAAAAAACAAAATCAGGTCTCAAAACCGTAAGGTTTCCTTAAGCGTTCTGTAACCAGAAGCGCTTATCCGAATGGATTTGCCGTTATTCAGAATAATAAGCTGTTGTTGTCCGTAGCGTTCAATACGGTTAATTTTGGCAACATTTACAATGAAAGAGCGGTGAATTCTCACAAAAAGGGAAGGAGACAGGCTCTCCTGTACATGTTTCATGGTTTCTTCTTTCAGCCAGGATCCGTTATCGGTCACAAGTGAAATGTAATCCCCGTCGGCCTCAATGAACAGAAGATCCTCCACAGGGATCACCTTGATCCCGTTACCGGCTCTGACTGTAATTTTATCTGCATAATTCCCGGAAGATGAAATCCCGTTTTTTCTCTCCTGAGCCGTTTCTTCCGGGAGTTCTGCGGGAATGCGTGTTTTTCTCCAGCAAAAGAAAATTACGGTGAGCAGGATGCCTACAAATACTCGTAAAGGAATGGCTTCATTAAAAAGAAGAAAACGTTCATGAGGCAAATAAAGGTACATAGCCAACACCGGCAGACCGCATATTGCGATGAAGAATATCATGATCTGCACATACACGGGCATGCCGTATACGTGCATTTTTTGCAGAAAAAAAACAAAGAACAATATACAGCCTGTAATAACCAGGGTGTCGACAAGGTATTCTTTCCATCCAAGAGACACTAAAGAGCCCGTAAGAAAGGCATAAAGGAACGAAGTGGCCAGGATAAACCCTATACAGGCTGTCCATTGATATTTACTTAATTTCTCCACCTCCAAAGACACATTCAGCTTCAATTATTAACCTGGAACTGTTCTCTGAATTATTGATCACAGGACGGTTGTCCTTGAATCCACCAAAAACCGCATCGGTACGGATTTCTACATTCCAGTCGGCAGGAATGAGTAGTGTGGTGCCTCCGAATACCGAAGATATCTTTAAATAGGAAATGCCTTCCGGCAAATCCGTCCTTCTAAGATCTAATGTCATGCCTCCAAAAACACTTTCTATGGCACCTCCCCGGAAAACAGGTTCCATGAACACATGTTCTGATCCGCTGAAAACCATGGAATAATTTACATATCCGCTTTCATTGGAACTGCTTTTTCCGGAATAACGATCCCTGTTATAGTGCCTGTGGTGTATTGGAGTGAATTCGCGTTGCCGGGATTTTGTAAACACCAGGATACCTATCCCTACCAGGATCAAAGGCCATAAATTCCCCCAGCTCAAATGGGAAAACCATTCAAATCCGGGAAGGATATTCAGGGCGCCTATCCTGGGTAGTATGAACACAACTCCAATTACCAATAAAATAACACCCTGAATGGTCTGTTTTCTTGCCAGCGAAACAATCCCCAAAACAATGAGAAGCATTTGCCACGAAAGCAATATTTTTCTGACCGCATAAGGGATCCACCCGGCATTGGAAAAGATCAGAATGACACCGGCAAATATCATGACCAGGCCTATGATTATACCCCCGGCAGGATGATTTCGCCGTTCCGGCTTTCTTTGAACTTCCTGTTCCTGTTTGTCTAAGATTTCCATAATGATACTATTAAGATTTGCTGCAAAAGTAATTGCAGACCTCTCTCTCTACAACAGGAAATCGACCAAAACGGGGAATAGACCCGGTGAATGCATTGTTTAAAGGGTTAAAAAGCCACTCCCATTGCTTCACAGATCTTTTTGGGTATATCCGTGTTATCCATTCTGCCTGCGAAAAGCTCACTGTTGGTTCCCATGGCATAAACAGGAACGGGAATTCCTGTATGAGCTGAGGTTGTCCATCCTATCCGGGCTCTGCGGTTGATCTCTGCAACCTTTTCTCCGGCTTTATCATCTCCGGACTCCAGCATAATGTCTTTGGATGCCTTTTGTTCATTCAGCTGATCAAAGAACATGTTGTACTGACTTTCCCAGCCCAGAGCCATTCCGCCGGTTTCGTGATCTGCAGTCACAACAATCAGTGTTTCTTCCGGATGTTTTTGGGCAAATTCAATGGCTACCTGAACAGCCTGGTGCAGATCCAGGGTTTCCAGGATTGATGTCTTTCCATCATTGGAATGACACGCCCAGTCAATTCGACCGCTTTCGCTCATAAGGAAAAATCCTTTTTCATTTTCCAGGAATTCTATGGCAGCTTGTACAATGTCGGCATGAGTCATATCTCCATCTTTGCGGTCTATGGCGTAGGGCAATGCGCCCATGAAATCCCTTGTTTCTTCTTGGAGCAAAACTACCTTACCGGAAGTCGACTTTTGACGGAAATCAGCCATACCGTAAGCTATGGTATAACCTGCCTGTTCTATCAGGTCTGTGACGGGAACCTGGTCTTTTCTCCAACCTTCAGGCAGAATAAAACCGCCGCCGCCAAAAAAATCAAAACCGGTTGCAGGCAACTGCGTGGCAATGGTATAGTAATCATTTCTGGAAGCAGCATGAGCATAAAAAGCAGCGGGTGTGGCATGATCCAGCGTAACCGTTGATGAAACCCCGACTTTATAACCGGCTTCCTGGATTTTATAAGTTATGGCCTTGAGTGCGACTGTATCCGGAGTAACACCCAGCATGCCGTTTGTTGTTTTGGTCCCGGTAGCCAGTGCTGTCCCTGATGCAGAAGAACAAGTGATCCAATTACTTGCACTATAAGTGGTTGCAGTCCCAAGTACAGGGAACTGTGAGAAATTCAAAGCGTTCGATCCTATTTCATCGTTATTATTTGCCAGATAGGCTTCGGCGGCTGCAACCTGGGCCAGGCCCATACCATCCCCAATAAATAAAAAAACATACTTTGCCTGATGCGGAACTTCCTGGCATCCAATCAGGGCTGCTATGGCTACTAAGCCTAACAAACGTTTCATATATATTAAATTTTAGTTATCTGCAAAGGTAAAAAAAAAGCCGCAGTATGTACCGCGGCTTTTCATTTCAGTATATACGTATCAGAAATCTGTGTTTTCAGCTTTCCGGCGTGTAGAATACATAATCTTCAAAGCAGAAGTACGACGGAGCTCCTGTTTCACATCGGTAACTATACCCATACGAACATTTTCGTCAACTTTCAATGCAACTGTCATGAGAGGACGGTCAGCCTCGGGCATGGATTCGCGCGATGCTGCAATAAAGTCGCGGATATCTTCTATGGTGCTGAAAGAGTCGTTGAGCTGTATACGTGCATCGGTTCCGTATTGTCCCTGGTAAGCCGGAATGGGCGTGCCAATATTGATATAGCTTGCCAGGTCTTTCCGGTCCAGTTTGGCGATCTCGGTTGCTTCCGGAAGCTTAACGCTGACAACACGTTCGGTTTGCCTAAAGCTGGTGGATATCATAAAGAAGAACAATAACATAAACACGATGTCGGGAAGCGAGGCGGTACTCAGAGGTTTAAGCTCCTTACTGTTTTTTGTTTTGAATGTTGCCATAATTAAGTTCTCCTATCTTCTTCTTGTTGTTACTTCTCTGGGTTCCCTTTCGGACAGATTCATGGGAACGGCATCCCTTACAATTCGTTGCTGATCTTCATCCAGGGAGTCGTATTTCTTTCCAAAATGCTGCATGGAAAAATCATCGCGCAATTCATTAAATGCTTTTACCAGTTCATTTTGAACTTGTATATAAGCGTTGTACGAAGTTCCACGGTCATTTTGTAAAGAAACAACGGCCCGGGATACCATAACGGGACCAAAGCCTTCAATGTTATTTTCACGTTTCTCGGGCAGATCGGGAAGATTTGCCGGATTAGTAATGAATTCCTTGACTTTGTCTTTTAGCATGGTAATGTGCGTCTCCTGTCCTCCTGCAAACAAACGGTCATTTTTGTTGATCAGCACCACCATTATATTCCTCTTGTTGATCTGTTCAACTTCTGCCTGCTGATTCTCATCAGGCATAGGCGGAAGCCGGCGTTGAATACCGGTTTCAACATCCATAGTGGTTGTTACCAGGAAGAATATAAGCA
>JBAZHT010000098.1:0-5922 GCA_041652255.1 Bacteroidales bacterium | reverse complement strand
AATATCCCATGGTTAATTCCGAAGGCAGGGTAAGGGTGCAAATCTCTGCTCCTGACGCCAATTATGTTCAAATTGACATTGGAGCAGTAAAGTATGATCTGGTCAAAGACGAAAATGGTGTATGGACAGGCGAGTCAGCTCCCCAGGACGAAGGATTTCATTACTACCAATTGAATATTGACGGGGCATCGGTGCCCGATCCGGCAAGCCTCTATTACTACGGGGCAAGCCGATGGGGGAGCGGCATTGAAATCCCTGCCCACGACCAGGATTTTTACGCGCTGAAAAATGTACCTCATGGACAGGTCCGGGAAGTCTATTATTACTCGGAAACGAACAAAACCATGCGTCACTGTTTTGTTTATACGCCTCCGGGTTATGAAACAGATCTGTCAAAACGTTACCCTGTACTTTATTTACAGCACGGTGGCGGTGAAAATGAATACGGCTGGCCTTCACAGGGAAGAACCGGTCTGATCATGGACAATCTGATAGCCGAAGGGAAAGCCAACCCCTTCATTATTGTCATGGACAACGGAAGCTGGACAATGGAAAGACCCCGACAACGCCCTGCACAAGGTGAATCATGGCCCCCCAGAAATTGGGCGGAAGGTTTTATGAATACCCTGATCAAAGATATCATTCCTATGGTAGATAAGAGTTTCCGCACATTGGCAGACGGTAAGCATCGTGCTATGGCCGGTCTTTCAATGGGCGGGATGCAGACAAAGGCCATCACCCTGGCCAATCCCGACGTGTTTTCTTACGTAGGTATTTTCAGCGGTGGAACCATATCCGTTGAAGAGGTACAAAACACACCCGGTTTTCGCGATAACAACAAACTTGTATTTATTAGTTTTGGAAGCCGCGAATTGGAGAACCGCAGACCCGGTTTTGGCGGGGATCCGCTTGAAGAAACCGAAAAACTGAAACAATCGGGAATGAATGCGCATTTTTATGTTTCTCCCGATACCGCACACGAATGGCAAAGCTGGAGGCGCAGCCTGTATCAATTTGCTTCCCTGTTGTTTAATGATTAATATATTATGAAAAAGATAGTTACACTTTTAAGTGCCATTTTATTAATGGTTAGTTTGGGTTATGCCCGGGAGAACACTACAGAAATAAAAGAAGACTTCAAACCTTCAACCCTTAACCAACCCGGAAAAGAGTATCCCATGGTCAATTCCCAGGGGTACGCGCGATTCCGCGTTGAAGCTCCCGATGCAACAGCAGTTAGCGTAAGCCTGGGCCTGGGAGGACGCGGAGGTACCGTACTCCAAAAAGCAGCAGACGGCTCCTGGATGGGAACAACAGCAGGACCACTGGATGAAGGATTTCATTATTACCATCTTACGGTAGACGGAGGTGTGTTTAACGATCCCGGAACGTTGAATTTCTATGGTTCCACACGTTGGGAAAGCGGCATAGAGATTCCTGCCCATGACCGTGATTTTTACGCACTTAAGAACGTTCCGCACGGAAAGGTGCACCAGGTACTTTTCTATTCTCCGAGTACTGACTCTGTACGCCGCGCTTTTGTCTATACGCCTCCTTGCTACGGTAAAGAAAAAAACAAAAAGTATCCCGTATTGTACCTGCAACACGGCTGGGGTGAGGATGAAACGGCCTGGTCTACGCAGGGACACGCCAATTTGATCATGGACAACCTGATAGCAGAAGGCAAAATCGAACCTTTCATTATTGTGATGACTTACGGAATGACCAATGAGATCAAGTTTGGGAGCGGCCTCAGGAATTTTGATATCATGCCGTTCCAAACTGTTTTGGTGGACGAATTGATCCCTTATATTGATGAGAATTTCAGTACATTTGCCAATAAAGACCACCGTGCTATGGCCGGCCTTTCAATGGGTGGTATGGAAACCAAAATGATAACCCTGAACCGTCCCGAGGTATTTGCTCATTATGCGTTGTTAAGCGGCGGTGTTTACGCTCCGGACGACATCAAAGACAAATCGCAGGTGAAGCTCATCTTTTTAAGTTGCGGCAGCAAAGAACGGCCCGATGGCATAAAACAGGCAACGGCCGAACTTAAAAATGCAGGATTCAATGCAGTCGGATATGTATCGGAAAATACCGCACACGAATTCCTTACCTGGAGAAGAAGCCTGTACCAGCTTGCTCCTTTGCTTTTCAAATAGTCATTACCTGATTCCGGTATGAAAAATAGAATATTGACATTCGTATTTTCCCTCTGTACCATTGTCGTAACGGCACAGGGATTCCAAATGCCGGATGGACCGGCTGAAGGTACTTATTCCAGGAGTTGGAAAGACGTAAATTACGCTTCAGACGGCCAGGAAAGCCACAATCTGGACATATACCTGCCCAAAGAACAAAAAAACATGTATCAGGCGGTAATTGTGATTTACGGCAGCGCATGGTTTTCCAACAATGCCAAGGCAATGGCTTCCGCATCCATAGGTACTCCGCTTCTACAAGCGGGTTTTGCGGTTGTCTCCATCAATCACCGTTCCAGCACTGAAGCAATCTGGCCCGCACAGATTCAGGACGTGAAAGCGGCCATCCGCTACGTTCGCGCCAATGCTGCCAATTATGACATTGATCCGTCGTTCATTGGCATTACCGGATTCTCGTCCGGCGGACACCTTGCCACTTTCGCCGGTGTGACAAACAGTGTGAAGACACTTACATCAGGCGATGTTACCGTAGATATTGAAGGCACTGTGGGCAATTACCTTTCAACCAGCAGTTGTGTCCATGCGGTGGTAGACTGGTTTGGCCCTGTGGATATGGCTCGTATGTCAAACTGCGAGGCTCCAAATGATGAATCTTCACCGGAAGCCATGCTTATAGGTAAGAAGGATCCTCGCCGGGAACCTGATTGGGTCACACTTATCAGCCCCATCAATTTTGTAGACAAAGATGATCCTGAAATCCTTATTATTCATGGAGATGCAGACAATGTGGTGCCTCATTGCCAAAGCGTTCACTTGAAAAACGCTTACGACAATGCCGGAGCGAAAGCTACCTTCATCTCTGTTCCCGGTGGAGGACATGGTCCCGGTTGTTTTGACACAGAGTATTTTAAGAAGATGACTGACTTCTTCAATAAACAATTATAAAGAAAAATTTATGTTTAGAAAAATTACCTTATCAGTGATTTTACTGTTGCTTGGAGCGGCAGCCATGGCCCAGAACCCTATCATCCGTGATCAGTTCTCGGCTGACCCATCTGCAATTGTGGTAGGGGACAGGGTCTATGTGTTCCCGTCTCACGACATTCCGGCACCTGACGATTACCCCCGCAAGGATTGGTTCTGTATGCAGGACTATCACGTATTCTCATCGGAGAACCTGACCGACTGGACAGACCACGGGGTGATTCTGGACCAGAAAGACGTTCCCTGGGGCAACCCTAAGGCCTATTCTATGTGGGCTCCGGACTGTGGCGAACATAACGGAAAATATTACTTCTTCTTCCCTGACTTTATGAAAAGTGACGGCCAGGAAGGGCATTTTAGTCCTTTCCGGGTAGGTGTAGCTGTAGCAGACCGGCCAGAGGGTCCTTATACCCCGCGCGAAAAACCAATTGAAGGTGTTTTCGGGATCGACCCCTGCATTTTTGTAGATGACGACGGACAGGGATACCTGGTATGGCCTGCCAGAGGGATCAACATCGCAAAACTCAACGATGACTGGTCCGAATTGGCCGAAGAGCCCACACCCGTGGGGAACCTTCCTTCTCCGGGTCTTATCGAAGGCCCTTACCTGTTCAAGGCAAACGGCATATATTATATGACGTTCCCCTGGGCACGTAAAGATACAGAGGTGCTGGCATATTCTACGTCAGATAACATTTACGGCCCTTACGAGTTCAAAGGTGTCTTTTTTGAAGAATGGCCCAACAAGTGCTGGACCAACCACCATTCGATCATCAATTTCAGGGATCAGTGGTACATCTTCTACCACCACAATGACTATTCACCAAACTTTGACAAGAACCGTTCGGTATGTGCCGACAGCCTCTTCTTTGAATCCGACGGAAGTATCCGCATGGTAAAGCCTACCTTGCGCGGAATTGGAATTACTCAAGCCTTCTCTGATATCCAGATGGACCGTTACTCTGAAATAAGTGAATCCGGGGCTGCCATAGCGTACCTGGATACTACCGACTATTTTGCCGGATGGAAAACGGTTTTCAACAGTTCCGATGCATGGGTACGTTACAATACCGTTGAATTTGATGGTGATTGCAGTGGTGCGGTTCTTAGAGTTAAGGCTCCCGAAGGAGGAACGCTGCTTGTGCAAAACGGAGAAAAGACCGTTGCAAAAGTCAAAGTGCCCCGGACAGAAGGGTGGAAAGATATCCCGGTCCGTGTAAAAGGTATTAAAAAAGGCATACACCATCTGACCGTGAAGTCCGTAAGTGACAAGGAGACTTACCTGGACTGGCTCAGATTTACCAAATAGGCAATACCATGAAGAAGCTGTTGTTTTTGTTCTTCACACTGACCCTGTTCGGCTGCGATCACCAAAATCCTGTGCTGACCATTGAAGGCGGTAAGGTCCAGGGTGTTAAAGCCGAGTTGAAGGGCGTGTATGTTTACCGGGGTATTCCTTTTGCTGCCCCTCCCATTAAAGCGCTCCGGTGGAAAGCACCTCAGCCTGTCATTCCGTGGGAGGGAGTCAGGATGGCCGACACATTCGGACATCCGCCTTTTCAGGCAGCACATTATCCCGGGGGTTATACAACCGAGTGGGGGTACGGTGACGAATCTGCCTATAGCGAGGATTGTCTCTACCTGAACGTCTGGACAAAAGCTCCCGGACAGACGGACAAAAACCTTCCGGTCGCTCTATGGATCTTTGGTGGCGGTTTAAGGGAAGGATGGGGATCCGAACCCGAGTTTGACGGGGAAGCATGGGCCGGCAAAGACGTGGTGCTTGTCACTTTCAATTACCGATTGGGAGTATTCGGCTTTTTGACACATCCGGAACTTGCTGCGGAAAGTCCTCAAAATGTGTCGGGAAATTACGGCATACTGGACCAGATAGAAGCCCTCAAATGGGTTCAGAAAAACATAGCACAGTTTGGTGGTGATCCGGATAATGTCACCATTTTCGGACAAAGTGCAGGAGGCAGGAGCGTAAAGACTCTGTGTGCATCTCCACTTGCCAGGGAATTGTTCAAGAAAGCCATTATCATGAGTGCCAGCGGTCTGGCCGCTACTCCTGCTCCGGCCGATATGCCTCCATATATGCGTGCTTTTGCCCCTCTGACACTTGAATCATCAGCTAAGCAGACAAAGGATGTTATGGATTGGGCCGGCCTTACAAGTCTTGAAAAGATGCGTGCAGCCTCTACCGAAGTGATTTTTGCTTTAGGACCTATTTATCAATCAGTTACAGGAAACCGTACCTGGATGTCTTCAGGACTGATTTCTCCCATCGTTGACGGGTATGTATTACAAGAGAGTTTCGACGATGCAGCCGTCAATAACAACCTGGCTAATGTCCCTTATATGATCGGTTTTACCCTGAATGATATGGGTAATATGGCCCCGGGCATTGTTGATTTTTGTCTGAATCGTGAACAGGCGGGGGATAAGGCTTATGCGTATCAGTTTGCGCGTCCTCTTCCTACAGATGGCAGGGACAATGTTCTGAAAGGAGCGTTCCACTCTTCCGATCTATGGTACGTATTCAAATCTTTTAAGAATAGCTGGAGGCCCTGGACCGAGGGTGACCGGGCCCTTTCGGAGGTAATGCTGACTGCCTGGACCAATTTTGCCAAATACGGTGATCCTAATGGACAGTATGAAGGAGAGTGGACTCCCTGCACAGCCGATACCCCAAAGTTCATGATATTCAAACTGGATGATAACGATACGGAAAATTCAGAAATGGGTGATCCCCTGAAACCATGAGGAAAGC
>JBAZHT010000097.1:0-5946 GCA_041652255.1 Bacteroidales bacterium | reverse complement strand
TTTTTGTCCGTAATAAGCCCCGGGGCCGTGTTTGCGTTGAAAGTGCTTTTCAATTAGCAGCGGATCCATCTCCAGGGAAGGATTTATGGCATACGCTACAGCGGCCATTTTTGCCACCTGCTCAAGAACTACGGCATTCTCCACCGCTTTAAACGGATCTTTTCCCCAGGTAAAAGGGCCATGATTCTTAACGAGCACTGCCGGAGTATGCATAGGATCCATAGTCCTGAAACGTTCTACGATCACGTTTCCGGTTTCCCATTCGTAATTCCCGTTGATCTGTTCAGAAGTCATATTTGCAGTACACGGGATCGCACGGTGAAAATAATCCGAGTGAGTCGTTCCAATATTGGGAAGGTCAACCCCTGCCTGTGCCCAGGAAGTCGCATACACCGAATGGGTGTGGACTACACCTCCGATCCCTTCGAAAGCCCGGTATAGGGCAATATGGGTGGGGGTATCCGAGGACGGCCTCAGATCCCCCTCCACTACCTCTCCTTCCATATTTACAACTACCATTTGGGCAGCGGTCATGTCCCGGTAACTGATTCCTGAAGGTTTGATAACAACCAGTCCCGATTTCCGGTCTATGGCTGAAACATTTCCCCAGGTCAGGATTACCAGATCATGTTCCACCAACATGAGATTGGTTTTATACACTTGTTCTTTTAATGATTCTAACATGCTGCAAAATTACCAAAAATACCAATAGAAAGCAGCTGTTATTCCAAGAATAATCAATGTGTTAATGATATCCCAGGCATTCCAGCTGGCTCTTGTCTCGGCTTTTTCTTTATCTGTTGCAGTTCCGAATACCAATCCCTGAATCAGGGCCGGTTCCGGTGCTTTTGTAAAGAGACTCACTACTACTATGACCAAAATACAGAAAAGAAACATCCAGCCACAGAAGAACAGCCAGTTGGTTTCGTAGAAAACACTATAGAAAAGACCTGATTGGTTTACGTTTTCGACACTGGTATAAAACACTTTTGCCCCAAGGCGGGTAAGCCCTATCACGAAACCCGCGATCAATCCCCACATACCGCCTTTGGCACTGGTACGTTTCCATATCACACCCATCAGGAAAGCGGCTGCTATTCCGGGAGCAAGAACCGATTGAACGTCCTGCAGGTAGGTATAGAGAACATCTCCGATACTCCTCATGACCGGTATCCACAAGATTCCCAGGATCACGATCACAACAGTAGCTATCTGACCAATACGAACCAGTTTCTTCTCCGAAGTTTCGGGTTTAAAACGTT
Organism: Bacteroidales bacterium; assembly: GCA_041652255.1. Classification (GTDB taxonomy): domain Bacteria; phylum Bacteroidota; class Bacteroidia; order Bacteroidales; family UBA932; genus DMER64. The sequence continues at coordinate 4,684 of JBAZHT010000097.1, read as the reverse complement.
TATAGAAATCTATGGTAAACAGCATTGCCGAGGAATTGAAAAGTGATGCCAGAGAACTCATGAGTGCTGCCAGGATACCGCATACTACCATACCCTTTATACCTGCCGGAAGCAAAGTCGCTACCAGTTGCGGAAAAGCGGTATCTGCCGTGTTGAGCACAAAAAGTTGTCCATTTATGGTTACGCCTTTTTGTGACATGGCAAATGCGATCATCCCCGGGATCAGGAACAGGAACACGGGCAACAGTTTCAGATAGGCTCCGAAAATTGCTCCCCTGCGGGATTCTCTTTGATTGCGTCCTGACAGAACACGCTGCACAATATACTGATCCGTACACCAGTACCAGAATCCGATAATGGCTGAACCCACCAGGGCCCCCAGCCAGGGAAAATCGGGATCATTGTTGTTCCTTATTAAATTGACCATGGTATCGCCGTATTCATTTACCGGCGTAGCGCCACAGATAGCCAAGACTTCCTCCCAGCCTCCGACTGCTCTTAATCCAAGAACCACAATGACCAGGGATCCAATAAGCAATATCGGGGTCTGAAGTACCGAAGTATATAACACAGACTTCATGCCTCCCAGCACGGTGTACAGAGCTGTAATCAGCACCAGTCCTATGGCTGATATCCAAAAAAAATCAATACCCCAGAGTTCGTCTATGCCGAATACCTGCTGGAAAACAAGTCCTCCTGCGTAAACAGTCACGGCTACCTTCGTAAGCACGTAACTAACCAGGGAGATCACAGATAATATGGTACGGGACTCCTTGTTGTAACGGCGTTCCAGAAATTCTGGCATAGTCAGGACCATGCTTCGTGAATAAAACGGAACGAATACCCATCCCAACAACAGGATGATCCATCCCTGAATCTCCCAATGCGCCATAGCCATACCGCTGGAAGCTCCGGCCCCGGCAAGGCCAATAAGGTGCTCAGATCCAATATTGGATGCAAATATGGAAGCTCCAATGGCAAGCCAGGTAACATCACGCCCACCCAGAAAATAATCTTTAGAATCTTTTGCTTTCTTTTTCACTACCCACACAACGATCCCCACCAACACCAATGCAAAAACAAATATGACAATCCAATCTAGCAGTTGCATATAAATAATTATTAGAAGGTTACTGTACTGAATTTATAAGTGCAATGGCTTTCGTATGTTTCACCGGGTCTCAGGACAACAGTAGGCCATTCAGGACGGTTTGGCGAATCGGGATAATGCTGTGTTTCAAGACATATAGCAGCACGTTGTTGGTAAATTATACCTTGTTTACCTGCAACTGTCCCGTTCAGGAAATTGCCCGAATATACCTGGATCCCGGGCTCATTGGTATAGACATCCATTTTTATTCCGCTTTCGGGTGAAAACAAAGTAGCAGCAACAATCCCCCTGTCTCCGCCTGTGTCCAGAACCCAGTTATGGTCGTAACCGTTCCCGAACCGGATCTGTTCGTATTCTGTATTGTCAATATCCGCACCAATGGCTTTTGGTACGGTAAAATCCATTGGGGTTCCGGCAACAGGAACCATTTCGCCCGTGGGTATGAGAGTCCTTCCGACCGGTGTAAAACATTCTGCGTTTACATACAGAACGTGATCAAGAATCTTGTTCGCCGGATTACCGCTCAGGTTAAAATAAGAATGGTTTGTCATATTAATTACCGTAGGTTGATCGGTAGTAGCGTGGTATTCAATGTCCAGGGCATCTTCTGAAGTTACGCAATAAGTAACCTTAACCGTCAGGGTACCGGGGAACGATTCGTCTCCGTCCGGAGAATGCATCACAAGTGTAATGGAATTATCCGTAACCTTTTCCACATCATAAATTTTATATTGCCATCCGTTGGGACCTCCGTGCAGGCAATGTCCGAAATTGTTTTTAGGCAGTTCATAGACAGTACCATCCAGTGTGAAACGCCCCTGTGCTATTCTGTTTGCAAACCTTCCTATGGAAGCACCAAAATCTGAGGGAATGTTCATATAATCGGTCACATTGTCAAAACCCAGGACTACATCCCTCAAAACGCCTTCATTATCAGGAACCATGATGGAAACAACTCGTCCCCCGTAGTTTGTCACACATACTTCCATACCCTGATCGTTCTTTAAAATATACAGACCTGTCTTTTGTCCGTCTTTTTCTGCTTTGAAGTCTTTGGGATACAATCCCGAAACCGATGACGATGGAGTCTGTGTGCAAGCGCAGAAAAGAAAAATGCACACAAAGGCTATGCATCGGGCTAATAGTTTAATTTTCATAGGTTTATTAAATGTATTGAACTAGTGTTTGTTTGTATATACGCCATTTGCTGTACCTAACCATATATTATTTTCTTTTGACTGAACAATAGTTTCGATCCTGATATTTCTAAATGTCAAACTATCAATTAACCAATCACTTCCATCATAGATCGCCAGGCGGCTACCCCGAAATTCTTCATTAATATTAGAAATAACACACCAAATATTATCATCATAGTCGACAATGATTCCTCTTATACTGTCAAAACCGGGGTTCTCTAATTGTTTACTAGCTAAACCATCAAATATTATGATTTGATCTCTTTTAATTGAATAATCAGGATTATCTAAGGTGTAATCCAATACTGCACAAACCCGGTCCTTGCTATCAATTGCAATATTGCGCAATTTGGCCGCAGGTGATGCTAATTCTTCTTTCAAATATTCACTCCATGTATTATCATCGATTTTTACCAAACAAGCCTCACCAAAATGTCCAAATTGCGAAATCCAGACATTGTCATTGTGATCGACAGCAATACTTGATATTCCATTCATAGATAAGGCCGAATTGTGCGGAGTGTAAACATTCCAATTTGTGCCATTATACATTACTAAACCTCCACTGGCAACTCTGCTGGAGGAAAGCCAGATATTGTCTTTCGAATCAACGGCTATTGAAGTAATAAAATCTTCCGGAATAATTGTATTCCCGGGACAATATTTTGTAAAGTTAATGCCATCAAATTTTATCAACCCATCACAGCCAATCCAAACGTTGTTTTTATTGTCAACTTCGATATCCCAAATAACAATTGAATCTTTAATCAATGAATTAGAAGCATTATAAATAACGGAACTATTTGACTCTATGTCATGTTTGATTAATTCGGGTTTGTTAATGTCTCCGGGCGAAAAAGCATTAAAAGTACCCATCCATGCATTTCCCTGGTTGTCAAATGCTATAGAAGTAATATCGTAACCTTCAAGAATGTAATGTTGAAAATCTGTGTTAATGATTTTTGAAGATCCACCGGATTTCTCACAAGCATACAGAAAAACTAAGATCAATAACAGAAAAAATAATTTATTCATAATGATTATTCCAATTCCTGCCATTTGGGAGGATTTACATTTAACAGATGACGTACAAAAAAGTCAAATCTTTTATGTTCCCCGTAAGATTCACCCATTGTATGACGAACCCCCGGCAATACGACCAATTCGAAGTCTTTATTGGCTTTGATCAGGGCATTAACAACCTGCATGGTTGAAGCCGGATCTACATTATCGTCCATTTCGCCCACCACAAGCATTAAAGGGCGAGATAGCAAACGAGCATTCTCCACATTCGAACCTGCTACATACTGTTCTCCAACGGGATATCCCAGCCACTGCTCATTCCACCATATTTTATCCATGCGGTTGTCATGACATCCACAAGAAGAATAAGCGGCTTTATAAAATTCGGGATGAAGCAGTACGGCAGTAGTAGATTCCTGTCCTCCGGCAGAGGCTCCGAAAATACCCACTCTGTCTATATCAATATAAGGGTACTTTTCGGCTGCCGCTTTTATCCAGAGTTTTCTGTCCGGAAATCCCGAATCGGCCAGATTCCTGAAACATACTTCTTCGAAAGCTTTGGAACGGAACGATGTTCCCATTCCGTCAATCTGCACTACAATAAATCCCAGTTCGGCCAAAGATGTCATGTTCCGGTTGTAGGGGATAAAATTTTTGGGTACATAGTGGCTGCCGGGCCCGGAATATATATATTCTATTACCGGGTATTTTCGCGAAGGATCAAAATCCACAGGACGAATGATTAGACCCCAGATATCGGTTTTGCCGTCACGACCTTTTGCCGTAAAAACTTCGGGGGCCTTCCATCCGTTTTCAAGTAATCCGGATATGTCGGCTTTCTCAAGTTCCATGATAATACGACCATCAAAAGCATTCCTCAATACAGCTACAGGCGCTTTGTCCACCATAGAGTACACGTCTACCAGATATTTCATATCGTCCGCGAACCACGCCTGATGTGTCCCTTCTTCGGGAGTCAGGCAGGTTAATCCTTCTCCGTTAAAACCAACCCGGTAATACCTTACCAGATACGGATCTTCTTCCGGTACCATCCCGTTGGCAGTAAACCAAATGGTTCGTGATTCTTCATCCACCCGGACAACACTTCTTACATACCATTCGCCTTTTGTTATCTGGTTTTTAACCGAAGCCGTTTGCACATCATAAAGATACAGATGGTTCCAGTTGTCTCTTTCACTCATCCAAATGATCTCGTTCCCGTTTTTTAGATTTTGTCTGAAATAACGCGTATAATTGACGAACGTATTACTTGTTTCTTCAATGATGGCACGAAGGGTTCCGGTTTTTGCAGATAATTCATATACACAATAACGTTGGTGTCCCCTTTCGT
>JBAZHT010000096.1:0-5969 GCA_041652255.1 Bacteroidales bacterium | reverse complement strand
CTTTTGGAAGAAATACGCGGGGATTTCCAAAGAAGGTTCGGGATGGATCTCCATGTAACTTTTTCCACCCAGAATCCTTCCACCAACACCCTGGCTGTGGATAGGCAAAACAGGCCGTTCCGTACGGACGACGGTTCTCTGGTGCTCAGACCGGGCGGTCACGGGGCCCTGTTGGAAAATCTGAACACCCTGACACAGGATATGGTGTTTATCCGTAATATTGATAACGTCGTTCCGGAAGCACTGCTGGGACCTGTCATTCATTGGAGAAAAGTACTGGGCGGGTACCTGCTCAGATGCAGAAGGCAGGTATATAAATATATAGGTGAACTGAAAGATCATGCCGCTCCGTTACGTTTAAGGGAAATGGCCGACTTTCTGGAACAGACGTTCGGTATTACACATCCGCCCATGGAAGGCGAAGAGTTCCGTTCCTATTTGTTTTCAAAACTTAACAGACCTGTCCGGGTATGCGGGATGGTTCGTTCTACCGGAGAACCGGGGGGAGGTCCTTTCCGGGTGAAGGATAAAGATGGATCCGGATCTTTGCAAATATTGGAAAGCGTACAACTGAACGGGAAAAAAATCAATTCCACGCATTTCAATCCGGTTGACATTGTCTGTTCTTTTAAAGATTACGACGGAAAGGTATACAATTTGCCGGATTTCAGGGATGACGATGCGGGTTTTATTTCGTATAAAAGCCTGGAGGGAAGAGAGTTAAAAGCTCTGGAATTGCCCGGATTATGGAACGGGAGCATGAGCGGATGGAATACGGCTTTTGTGGAAGTTCCGCTGAGTACGTTTAATCCCGTAAAAACAGTTAATGATTTATTGCGAAAAGAGCATAATATTTGAAACCGTTGTATTTGGTAGTTAAAAAAAGATTTTTAACTTTGCCATGACCTTTGAAATTTTCAACATTTAATCAATTATAAACACTATGGAAGAATTAAAATTAATTATCGAGCAACTGATTGCTAATCCTGAAACCAACGTGGGATTTGCAATGATTCTTATGGTTCTGGGAATGATCATTCCTTTCCTTCTGAGTTTCCTGTTCCCTGCAGAATAGTTTTGTGTTGAAAGGAATATCCCGAAAATCCTTGAAAGAGTAGGGGGAGCCGCCGAAAATCCTTAAGAGTAGGCAAAAAATAGATTAATCATTTAATTCGAATTAAAAATGGGTATTGTAGAAGTTATAACAGCAATTTTCAACGATATGTGGATAGGCCTCCAAAATTTTGAAGGTGGGTTTATTATCGCATTTCTTGGAATTGGAGCAATCCTGCTATCCGTGATTTCAGGCATCGTTGGTTTATTACAAGACTAATTTATTGTCGAAATAAACACAAAAAGGCGGATTTGCTGCAGCAAATCCGCCTTTCTTGTTTTCAGACTGATGGTCATTTATTGTTTGAAAATGTCTGCCCAGCGGTAACGTTTCCGTTTTTTCCAATCCCCTTTGTGGTAGGCATAAGCAGCCATCAGGGGTACGACAGTCGTGGCTTCGGCAAATACCATTTGCTCGTACACGGTGCTGACTTTTCCCCAGGAAGAGGCTTCCTTGAGCGTAGAACTGGAACAGGCCCCGTCCCGCACATCGGCCACGGTGATTTGAATGGCGTACTGGTGCATGGGCACATCCAGTCCCTGGCATTCGGCACAAACTACCGTATCCTGTGCAAAATTCTTGGGTACGCCTCCGCCAACCATAAACAGCCCGCTCGTTTTGGCGTTGATCTTGATATCGGTCAGTTCCCGGAAATCGGCCACCGAATCAATGGTCAGGTAAGGCTTTCCTTCCCTGATGCGTTCCTGCTGGTGCATAACCAGTCCAAATCCCGCACTGCAATCGGAGAAGGCCGGAACGAATATGGGAACGCCTTGTTCGTAACATGTCTGGATCAATGAATTTTTCTTTACCGAGTTTTCCTTCAGCCATTTACCGGTTTCCCACAAAAATTCCCTGGAAGAATAGGGACGAGGTTCCAGGCTATCGGCGATCTTTTTGATGGTAGCGTCACAATGCTGCAGTTCCTCTTCATCTATATAGGTATCGTAGATACGGTCAATGTATGCACTGCGCAACATGCCGTCATCAACAAAGGGGGTTCCTTTGTAATGTTTGAATCCAAGGGCTTCAAAAAAGTCCATATCTATTATAGAGGCTCCTGTGGAAACGATGCAGTCTATCATGTTGAACCGTACCATATCTACATACACCTGCATGCAACCGCCGGCGCTGGAACTTCCGGCCAGGGTGAGCCAGTTGGTGCAGTCTTTGTCCCGGATCATCATCTGGAGAATGTCGGCAGCCCTGGCTGTATCGCGTGAAGAAAAGGACATATCCCGCATGGAATCAATAATATCTGTAGAATTGATCTTGGTGATGTCAATGTGTTGAATGACATCTTTTAACAGGTCTTTTTTCTTTAAAGTCATAACGTTGTCTTTATATAACGCCTCAAAGGTAAGGGTTTAATTCAAAAAAATGTTAATTTTGGCGGATAATTCATTCCGTTTAACTATGCAATTTACACGTTTTATCAATGCTTTCAAGCGCCTGGAAACGCCCTTTTATTTTTACGATATGGACATCCTGGACCAAACGCTCAGAACGTATACCAGGAATCTCCGAAAATACGGATACAAAGCACATTATGCCATGAAGGCAAATGCCAATCCCCGTATTCTGGAGATCATTCAACGTTCCGGGCTTGGAGCAGACTGCGTAAGCGGGAATGAAGTTCAGCTGGCACTGGATATAGGCTTTGATCCGGAAACAATTGTATTTGCGGGTGTCGGAAAATCCGACAAAGAGATCCGTACCGCGTTGCAGGGAGGGATCTTTTCTTTCAACTGCGAATCAATTCCCGAAATCAAGATCATTAACGACCTGGCTGCTCAAATGGGGAAAACCGCCCGGATATCTCTAAGGCTGAATCCCAATATTGACGCCCATACCAACAAACACATCACCACGGGAAGATCCCGTGACAAGTTCGGGATCAGTGAATGGATGCTGGACGAAGTCTTACAGGTGTTTTCCGAAAGCGCGAATAGTAAATTGATAGGCCTTCATTTCCATATAGGTTCACAGGTAACGGACATGAAAGTGTTCGAAATGTTATGCGATAAAGTGAATTATTTCCAGCGCTGGTTTGAGCAAAAGGATATCCGTCTGGAACATATTAACCTGGGTGGCGGTGTCGCGGTAGATTACAAAAACCCGTTGGACAACCTGTACAGTCCTTTTGAAACGTATTTTGAAACCATAAACAGGACTCTGGAATTAAGAAAAGGACAGAAAGTCCATTTTGAACCCGGCAGGGCCCTGGTAGCACAATGCGGCTTTTTGATCTCCAGGGTTTTATATGTAAAAGTAGGTAAAGGCAAGAAATTTGCAATACTGGATGCAGGGATGAACGACCTCATCCGTCCGGCTTTGTACGGGGCACGGCATGCAGTTTGCAATTTCACATCGACATCTGAAAAATCAGAGGTGTACGATGTCGTGGGACCGGTTTGTGAATCGGCTGACCGCTTTGGACTCTCGGTGCGCCTGCCTGAAACATCGCGGGGCGATATGGTAGCCATCTGTACGGCCGGTGCGTATGGACAAGTTATGAGCATGCGTTACAACCAGCGGGAACTGGCACAGGCATACTACTCACCGGATTTATAGCAGTTATGTATTTTAAAATATACCCGGATAATCCACAGGACAGACTCATTGAACAGACAGTCTCTATCCTTCAAAAGGGAGGGATTGTCATATACCCGACCGACAGTGTTTACGGGATGGGATGCTCCATAGAATACCTGGGGAGCGTGCCGCGTATGGAGCAAATAAAAGGGTATTACACACCGTCTACAAGGTTGTCGTTCCTTTGTTATGATCTGTCGCAGTTGTCCTCGTATTGCAGGCCAATGAGCAACGGTGTTTTCCGGATGATGAAGAAAAATCTGCCGGGACCGTATACTTTTTTGCTGCAGGGTAACAGCCAGGTTCCCAAAATGTTCAAAGGGAAAAAGCATACCGTCGGTATCCGCGTTCCTGACAATCCCATTTTGCAACAGATCCTCAGGGAACTGGGAGTTCCCATCATTTCGACTTCACTACCCTGGGACGACGCAGAACCGGAGTACGGTTACGATCCGGATCTGATCAATGAACGCTTTGGAGAGTTGGTGGACGTTGTGATAGACGGAGGACCGGGGGGACAGGATCCCTCGGCAATTATTGATTGTACGGGACCCGAGCCTTTGGTTATTCGTGAAGGACCAAAACCATTACTTGATAAATAGAATATTAATATGTTTGAAAACCTGACGGAGAGACTGGAAAGATCGTTCAAATTATTGAAGGGTGAAGGAAAGATCACCGAGATCAACGTGGCGGAAACCCTTAAAGATGTGCGCAGGGCTTTGCTTGACGCAGACGTCAGTTACAAAGTGGCTAAAACGTTTTGCGACCAGGTAAAAGAAGAAGCTTTGGGGCAGGACGTGCTTAATGCGGTGCGTCCCGGACAGATGATGACCAAAATTGTCCACGACCGCCTGGTTAACCTGATGGGAGGCGATGCCTCGGGGATCAATATCAAAGGAAATCCCGGGATCGTGCTGGTCGCCGGACTGCAGGGTTCCGGTAAGACCACCTTCTCGGCAAAGCTTGCCTTCCATTTAAAGAAAAAGAAAGGCCTCCGGCCGCTGCTGGTTGCAGGGGACATTTACCGCCCGGCTGCCATGGAACAGTTACAGGTGCTGGGGCAGCAGACAGGTGTTGATGTTCATGTTGAAAACGAAAACAGGGATCCGGTTAAAATTGCCCGTAACGCCATTGATAAAGCCAAAAAAGAGGGGTATGGCGTGGTGATCATAGATACGGCCGGCCGTCTTGCCATTGACCAGGCTATGATGAGCGAGATCACTGCCATCAAAAAAGCGGCAGATCCCACAGAAACCCTTTTTGTGGTAGATTCAATGACCGGTCAGGATGCTGTGGAAACGGCACGTGTTTTCCACGAAAAATTGCAGTATGACGGGGTCGTATTGACCAAACTGGACGGGGATACACGCGGCGGGGCAGCCCTGACTATACGTGCCGTGGTAAACAAACCCATTAAATTTGTCAGTTCCGGCGAGAAAATGGATGCCCTTGATGTGTTCTATCCTTCGCGAATAGCTGACAGGATACTGGGTATGGGAGATATAGTCAGCCTGGTGGAAAAAGCACAGGAACAGTTTGATGAAGAAGAGAGCAAGAAATTAAGAAAGAAACTGGCCCAGGACGATTTTAATTTCAATGATTTTTTAAACCAGATCAGGCAGGTACAGAAGATGGGCAATATCAAGGATCTGGCATCCATGATACCCGGAGTTTCAAAAATGATCAAAGATCAGGATATTGATAACGATGCATTCAAAGGCATAGAAGCCATCATATCTTCCATGACACCGGAAGAAAGAGATGATCCTTCGCTTTTGAACGGGAATCGGCGCAAGCGAATAGCTTTGGGCAGCGGAACATCCATTGTCGAAGTAAATCGGTTGATCAAACAATTTGACGACACACGTAAAATGATGAAAAATCTGCGCGGGGGTGGTCGCGGCATGTCTATGGCCAATGCATTGAGAAAAGGAGGTTTATGATGATGAAATTAATAGATGGAAAACAAACGGCTCATGACCTGAAAAAGAAAATAGCCGAAGAAGTCTCCGGTTTTATCAGCCAATACGGCAGAAGGCCTCACCTGGCCGCCATTCTGGTTGGAGAAGACCCTGCCAGTCAGACGTATGTCAGGAACAAAGAAAAAGATTGTAAGGAAGTAGGGATGGATTCGTCCCAGTACAAATTCCCGGATTCCATTACACGGGAAGAACTGATCGCATGCGTTAAGACGATCAATGAAGATCCGGAAATTGATGGTTTGATAGTCCAGCTGCCGCTGCCGGATCATCTGGAG
>JBAZHT010000095.1:0-6244 GCA_041652255.1 Bacteroidales bacterium | reverse complement strand
ATAAAGTCTGATAATCTGCTTTTTCAATCCTTTCTACCAGGTTTTCCAGGCCGTTGTCGAATTCATGATTGCCCAGGACTGTCGCATCCAGTCCCAATGCATTCATGGTTTCCACTTCAACGGTTCCCCCAAAAAGATTGAAATAAGGAGTCCCCTGGTTGTAATCCCCGGCATCCAGGAATAAAAGATCAGGATGTGCTTTTCTGGATTCCTCGATGTACCCCGACAGGCTCAGAATCCCTGCATTGCCGGCGTTTCTGCCGGAACGAAACGGTTCTATCTGACTGTGTAGGTCATTTGTATGGATAATAACAATGTCTTGTGCATTCGTGGAAAAAGGTATTGAAACCAGCAGCAGGAAGGTCAGTTTGATGATCGATGATGTTTTCATTACTCTTTTGGGTTATTGATCACTACACGTCCATCGGTCCGCGAAGGGATCGGCTCGCCGTTTTTAGTGAATACGTTAATGTATTGTATGATCACATCGCGGAGTGTCAGACCCGAATAATCAACACCCAGATTGTTTTTTAACAGGTACATCCGGTCTCCTCCCTGGAGCAGAAAATCTATGGTTGCTATGTGATATACCCTTTCCTCATCCACGGGTTCTCCGTTTACGAGTAATTGTGTGATCCGGTGATCGTCAATTTTCAGGGATACACCTGAAAGAACTTCAACACGATGTGCCGCCAGAGACTCAAAGAGTTCTCTGACACGGCTGCCTTTCAGGCTTACCAGGACAAGTGAATTTTCAAAAGGGAAAGCAGCATAAACATAATAAAGGGTAAGATCCCCCTTGGGGAAAGAAGTCCTTATACCCCCAAAATTGGTAAGGGCAAAATCAACGTTGTCCGGTCCGTAATGCCTGCGGGCAATGGCCAGCAATGCATCTCCGGCCAGGTTCGACAAAGGACTTTCAGGGTAGTACGATCTCATCTCTGTGGTCGTATATCCCACCACCTGGTTCATTTTCCTGTTCAGTTCGGGAGAATACGTATTGATGATTTCCCGAATGGAGGCAGAAGCCTTACTTTGGTATTCTGTTGTATCCATCAGTACACGATAGGCCTTTATGGTCTGTGCCTGTAAAACAATACCCCCTGTTGTCAGGAATAAAACAAGTACAATTAAGTGTATCAGGCGTTTTTGTATCGCATCCATTTCCATAATTCTTTCCATGTTACTTTTTTACCGTACATCAAGATGCCTACCCGGTATACTTTGGCAGAAAAATGTACTACTGCCAGGAAGGTGAGGAACAACAATGTCAGAGAAACGAGTAATTGCCAAAGGGGAACGCCTCCAAAGGGAAGACGGGCCAGCATTACCATGGGAGAGGTAAACGGGATAATTGATGCCCAAACTGACAGGGAACTGTCCGGATACTGAAAGGTATGCATCATGATGAACAATCCCAGGATAAGGGGAATAGTAATGGGTAACTGGAATTGCTGGGTATCTGTTTCGGCATCGGAAACAGATCCGACGGCTGCAAACATAGAAGCATACATGAGGTATCCGCCTATGAAATACAAACAGAAACTCAAAAGGAATTTCCCGAAATTAATTTGGGAGATTGTGCTGGCTATACCTGTGAGCACACCGTTTCCTGTATCAAAGGAAGCAATTGTCCCGGCCAGGCCTCCCTGCATCTGGGGTGCAGATCCTGCCATATCAGCAACTGCTCCTGATCCAATGAGGGCCATAACGACAACCAGGATAATGGCTGTAAGCAGAATCCAGAGAAAGAACTGAAGCAGTGCAACAAATGCAACACCTATAATCTTGCCCAGCATTAATTCTACCGGTTTTACCGAGGAAATGATCACTTCGACTATCCGGTTTGTCTTTTCTTCAATGACACCCCGGATAACCATGGAACCATACATGAAAATGAACATATAAATCAGGAAGCTGCTCAAATAAGCGATAGCCATGTATACTTCAGTAATGGTTTCTTTTTCATCTCCGGTTTCCGTCCAGGTCAGGGCTCTAACCGGAATATCGGTCCTTATGTCCTCCATGATCTCCTTTAACTGTGGAATATGGTACGATTCCAGCCGTTGTTGTTCAACTTCGTTACTGATCTGCCTGGAAACGTACCGTTGAAGATCCTGGTCAATGGACCCTGTACTGTACATCCGTACTTCCACGGAATTCCCTTCGACTGCTTCAATAACACAAAGTGCGTGCAGGTTGCGGGTATCAAAATCCTTTTTATAATCTTCCGGATCACCTTCCCTGCGAAAGGTGAAATGGGTGTACTCCCGATCTTCCAGGACTTTTTCTCCAATTCCGGTCGGGTCAATGACTTCTATGTTTTTTTCTTTGTTGTCTTTCAGCGTGGTCATCAGGGTTGGGACCGTGATTAGTGCTGCCATCAAAAGAGGTGTCAGGAACGTGGCAATAAGAAATGATTTCTTTCTGACACGGATAGCGAATTCTCTTCTGACAATAAGGTTTATCTTTTTGATATTCATTGCCGTTCCTCCTTTTGAGTTACCAGTTTAATAAATATATCGTGCATACGGGGAATGATCTCGTTCATTCCCACGATAGTGGTATGAGGAATCAGGGCTTCCAGCAACTCGTTTGTGGTGTGCCCATCTTTCAGTTCTATGGTCATACGGTAAGAGCCGTCTTTTTTACCCTGAGACATTACGGAAAAAACAGTACTGTCAAAAAGAGCAGGATCCAGCGTGTCTGAAGCCCGGTAAAGGATCTCAATGAGGTTGTCCCCGTGGATGCGCCGAATATCATGGACCTGTCCCGTAACTATTAAACGGGCATTGTCTATCAGAGCGATTTCATCGCATAATTCCTCTACTGATTCCATATTATGAGTAGATAATATGACGGAGGTGCCGTTTTCTTTCAAACGGATAATTTCTTTACGTATGAGATCTACATTGATAGGGTCAAATCCACTAAAAGGTTCATCCAGGATCAATAGTTTTGGATTATGCATGACTGTGGTTACAAACTGAACTTTTTGAGCCATCCCTTTGGATAATTCGGTGATCTTTTTGTTCCACCAGGCCTGGATGCCGAATCTCATAAACCAGGATTTCAGACTTGAAAGCGCCTGCGCATGGGACATCCCTTTCAATTTTGCCAGGTACATAGCCTGATCCCCGATCTTCATTTTTTTGTATAAACCTCTTTCTTCGGGAAGGTAACCGATGCGAAACACATCGTTTGCAGTTAAAGGGTGATTGTCAAAAAAAATGCTTCCTTCGTCAGGAGCAGTGATTTGATTGACTATCCTTAATAAGGTGGTTTTTCCCGCTCCGTTGGGTCCGAGCAACCCGAATATTTTTCCTTCGGGTACATCTATGCTGACATTATCCAATGCCAGGTGACCGTCAAAGCGCTTAACCACATTGTTCGTAACCAGTATACTCATAGACTTACAATAGGTATTAGAAATAAACTATCCGACAAATATAGTAAAAAACAATCCTCAATAAAGGTACCAGCCGATTTTAGCGGCCTGTTCGATAGTTAATATTTTATGCCGGACCATGTTGGTCACGGTACAGGAATCCTTACCTGTTGTTTCCCTGTATCTGATAATGCACCGGGCCAGGTACCTTCCTATGTAGATGTGAGAGGCCAGCTGATCTTCGGTAACTGTTTTAAGATCCATTTTTCTGACAAACGAAGTGTCCACAAAGACGTCGTTATAAAAACCTTTCAGCCGTTCTTCATCCATCCCGTATACTTCCAGGAGTTGTTCAGGAAGGGCAAATCCGCCGAGTTTTTCACGGTATTCCAGGATCCTGACTGCATAATAGGGACCGATGCCGTATAATTTGACCAGTTCTGCGCTGTCAGCCGTATTGAGTTCAGTTTTCATGGGAACAAAAGGGCGGTATGCAGCGGGTTCCGAACGTGTTATATTTTTTAACGTGTCTTCGTATTCCTGGTTTGAGAAAGGCCGGGTGAAAGTTTCACAATATTCCCGGAGCGGACCGGATGATTGCCGGATATTCGGATACATAAACGGAGACCATCTGCCGGGAATAACCCTGAGTGATAATAGAACCAGAACGCCTGCTATACCGGAAGCATGAATTATATAGTGATGCTTGTTACCCCAATTCATTTTCTTTCCCTCTCCCTTTCAGCACAATTACGATCTCTCCTCTGGGGGTGTGATCCCTGAACCATTCACATACATAAGCGAGTGTTCCCCGGACTGTCTCTTCATGCATTTTACTGATCTCCCGGCTCACGGAAACTTCTCTTTCCGGTCCGAGTGAGGAGGACAGTTCTTCCAGTGTCTTGAGCAGCCGGAAGGGGGATTCATACAATATGACCGTACGGGTTTCCGATCTGTAAGATTCCATACGGGTACGCCTTCCTTTCTTAACCGGTAAAAACCCTTCAAAACAAAAACGGTCGGAGGGGAACCCGCTGTTTACCAAAGCCGGGATCAGCGCCGTGGGCCCGGGCAGGCATGCTACTTCAATACCGGCAGCCAGACATTCCCTTATCAGTAAATACCCGGGGTCGGATATCCCCGGAGTCCCGGCATCACTTATTAGGGCTGCCCGGACGCCATCCTGAATTTTTTTTACGAAGGCGCCAACCTGTTTGTGTTCGTTAAATTTGTGAAACGATTCCATATGTGTTCCGATGCCGTATTTTTTAAGTAGAATACTGCTTGTACGTGTGTCTTCAGCAAGTATAAGATCGGCCTCTTTAAGCACATTCAGGGCTCTTGCGGTTATATCTTCCAGATTCCCTATAGGTGTGGGAACTATGATGAGTTTAGAACACATCTTCCAGCTGTGTAAGAAATTTCTGTACGGCGGGAGATGATAATTCCCAATGGGGAAAATGTTCGGCCAGATAAGCTTCGGCCTGCTGCATGGTTTTTACTTCCTGAAGCTTAGCCAGTGTTTTGTCATAAAGATCCCGATCCTGTGAAAACAGCACCTTTTCGTAGAGAAACCTGTCGTTCAGGGGAATCACTTCTTTCAAAGGCCTGCCGTTCTTTGTTTTTGCCAGTGAATCGGCAAGGGTGGGGCGTTGAGCAAATCCGGAAAACAGGTCCCCGACCGTTACGGGGTCAGGCTCCGGGTCAGGCTTCGGCTTCGGCTCCGTGTCCGACTCAGGCTCAGTCTCCGGGTAAGATTCAGCTTCCGGTTCGGATTCATGCTCCGGTTCGGATTCATGCTCCGGTTCGGGTTGTGGTTCCGGTTCGGGTCTTGATTCCTTTTCCGGCTGCGAATCAAGTTCAAACACCTGTTCGTCAGGTTGGTCAACGGCGGGATCCCTTAATGCCTCTATCTTTTGCTCCAGTTGGGCCAGCAGGTCTTTTATTTCCTTATATTCCTTTGAATTCACATTCCAAAGTTACGTATTTAATGCTTATTGAGGAATAAAACGGTAGACAATTTCTCCGGATTGCAGGGAAGGTGCTTGTGTAGATGCAGTAAAACGGCTTTGTTTTGCTGCGCGCAGGGCAAATTCGCGTAAACACCTGTCCCGGGAAGAAAAATCATCCACTATAGCAGCTTTTTGGACGTATCCTTTTTGGTCCACATAGATCAATACGGTTACGTCACCACCTCCAATACATTTATATACAGGAATGGGCAGGCTCATGGCTTTTCGTCCTTGTAATCTGTATTCAAGTACTGCCGGGCCTGTATAAGGCTGAACCTTTTCTTTTTCTTCTTCTTTTGGAGGAGCAGCTGTGTTTTCTTCACCTCCTGCATCTTCTATGGCTTCCCTGGCAGCATCCAGACGTTTCTGCAGTTCTTCGGCTTCTTCATATACACGTGACGGATCCTCATGCCGGTCGTCTTTGAGATTTTGATTTCGCTGCGTAGCATCTACTGCAACGTTCCTGGATTGCTCTTCTATACCGGAAATAAGGTCTTCCAGGCCGGCACTCAACTGGGCACGCATCTGTTCCCTTTGGAGTTGCGCTTCCAGTTCTTCCTGTTGGGAAAAGTCCAGGACAAAAGAGGATTCTTTCTGTATTAGCGAATTGATCTGAAACAACAAAAAGATAATCAAGGCGACCAGATGTACTATTGCCGTCAGATAGAGTCCTGTTTTTGTTTCTTTTTTCATCCCGAACAAAGCTTACCTGGTTAACAGAGCCTGTTCGATGGTAGATATCAACACATTAATTGCTACCGTATTGTGTCCGCCCTGGGGTACTATGATATCGGCATAACGTTTTGTGGGTTCAATAAACTGAAGGTGCATGGGGTTAACCGTC
>JBAZHT010000094.1:0-6368 GCA_041652255.1 Bacteroidales bacterium | reverse complement strand
CATGCCCTCAAAGGAGAATATGATGGTACAATAGAATGCCATATCAAAAGTGACTTTCTACTGATTTGGATGGACGCGGCTACTAACACTATCAAACTACTAAGACTTGGAAGTCATTCTGAGTTGTTCAGATAGCCATTCAGAATTCTCATCAATAAATTCCACCAACATACAGAAATCTTTCCAAAGGTTCAAGTCCTTGATGAGGAGCCAGAAAGCGGACAGCATAGATTGCTGTTCGCTTTTCGTTTATGGCTTTTGTAAGTATGGAATAACATATACTGGGAATGGTTCCTGTTCAAAAGTGATTAGTCAATAGTTAATAATAAAAAAGCAAATAAGTATATTTGTTCATCGACTACTATTTGTGATACAAGATTTGCTCAACTATTTTGATATTTTTCCCAAGTAATAGTGAGCTGATACACAAAAAACAGCCAGCAATTATGTAAATCATATTGCAGATACACCATAAGACGGAGTTTTAGAACCTTTGGAACGAGGAAAATAATAAATTCTTAAAACATCTGATATGAAAAATCTATTAGCGCTATCCATCAGTATTTTGCTGTTTAACTTTTTAAGTAGCAACCTAATGGCGCAAACTACAAAATCTAAAGAAAGTATTGATAAGCTTTGTATCGTTTGGACAAGCGGAGACCCGGATGTGGCACTAAAAATGGTGCTTATGTATGCTAATGCAGCCAAACAAAACAAATGGTTCGAAGAAGTAGAACTTATTATCTGGGGTCCTTCATCAAAACTGACCTCTGAAAACAAAGAAATTCAGGAAATTTTAACAAAAATGTTAAAAACAGGCATAAAAATAGAAGCATGCAAAGCCTGTACCGACCAATACGGAGTATCGGATAATTTGAAATCGCTTGGGATTGACGTGCTATACATGGGTGAACCACTTACCCGAATTTTGAAATCGAATATAAAATTATTAACGTTTTGATTATGCCCAGAATTAAAGTTATACAACATAACGAAGCCACAGGAAAACTTAAAGAAATTTACGATGAACTTATAAGAAGTCGTGGAAAACTGGCAGATGTTCATATGATTCAAAGTTTGCGACCAGAGAGTATTACTGCACATATGTCATTATACATGGAAATAATGTATAGCCGTTCAGAAATTTCTAGAGCCGAACGAGAACTAATAGGAACGTTTGTTTCAATTACAAATGGATGCAAATACTGTACAAAACACCATGCCGAAGCATTAAATCATTACTGGAAAGATGACAGTAAAATTAAGAAACTGATTAATGGGAAGTTTTTTGATATTCTTTCAGCGAAAGAAAAAGTATTAATTGAATTTTCCAGACATTTGACCTTAAATCCGGGACAACACGAAAGCAATGATTATACTATACAATTGAGAAATTTTGGGTTAAGTGATGCTGCAGTTTTGGATGTTGTTTTGGTAACGGCATATTTCAATTTCGTTAATCGAATTGTGCTTTCTTTAGGTGTGGAATTGGAAACCGACAAAGGAATAGGGTATAATTATTAGCAGAATGTGCAAAATTTAACAGATAAAAAATCTAAATTCATTATGATCGAAACCCAGAGCCTGACCAAAAAATACGGAGAGCTTACCGCTGTGGACAATCTGAATTTGTTTATTGCCCGTGGGGAATTGTTCTCACTATTGGGCTTGAACGGGGCCGGAAAAACTACAACCATAAAAATGCTTTGTTGTCTGATTAGACCTTCCCAAGGTAGTGCACAGGTAATGGGGAAGGATCTGGTGAGAGATTCCTTTTACATCAAACAGCGAATAAATGTATCCCCCCAGGAAACGGCCATTGCCCTCAATCTCACGGTTCATGAGAATCTGAAAATGATAGCGGGTGTATACGGTCTTTCACAAAACCGCATGGCTTTCAGAATCAATGAAATGATTAAAGTGTTCAGCCTGGAGGAAGTGAGGAACAAAAAAGCAAAACTACTTTCAGGAGGCATGCAGCGTCGGCTGAGTATAGCCATGGCCCTGATCACGGAACTCGAGATCCTGTTCCTGGATGAACCCACACTGGGTCTGGACGTGTTGGCACGCAGGGAGTTGTGGGCGATCATCACAAAACTGAAAGAAACCACTACCATCCTTTTA
Organism: Bacteroidales bacterium; assembly: GCA_041652255.1. Classification (GTDB taxonomy): domain Bacteria; phylum Bacteroidota; class Bacteroidia; order Bacteroidales; family UBA932; genus DMER64. The sequence continues at coordinate 4,244 of JBAZHT010000094.1, read as the reverse complement.
ACCACGCATTATATGGAAGAAGCGGAAGCCCTTTCGGACCGGGTGGCCGTGATGATAAAGGGGAAAATTAAGGCTACAGGTACAGTAAAGGAACTGTTGAAAACAACCTATACCCAAAAACTGGAAGATGCATTTATACTGCTTAATCAGAAGGAGAAGGAGGCCTAAATGAAATACATCTATTTTGCCAGCCGGAACTCCAAAGAAATACTCAGGGACCCCTTATCTATGGTCCTGGCAGGTGCATTACCCGTTGTCTTTATTGTCCTGTTTTCAATTATATCACGGAATGTTCCCATGGGTGTGTTTCAGCCGGTAAACATCGTCCCGGGACTGACTGTATTCGGTTTTACATTTATTACCATGTCTCTGGGATTGCTCATAGCCAAAGACAAAAGTTCCTCATTCCTGACCAGACTATTCATATCTCCTTTAAAACCGTGGGATTTCATACTGGGTTATTTTATTCCCGTATTGCCTATGGCTGTGATAATAGCGGGAAGCTGCCTTGTAACCGGTCTTTTTGTGGGGGTACCGCTGTCTGTAAAGCTTTTATATACGTTCCTTTCATTTATTCCTTTCGTACTTTTCTCCGGTTTTTTCGGTATATTCCTGGGTACAGTATGCCGGGAAACACAGGTATTGGCCGTCGGCAATATATACGTTATAGCCAGTCCGCTTTTAGGCGGGGCCTGGATGGACCTGAATATACTGGGAGAAACATTAAAGAAAATAACGGATTTCTTACCCTTTTCTCATGCCATAGAAGCTTCCCGTATTGTATTGTCCGGCCGCCCGGATCCTGTTTGGATTCACCTGGGAGTTGTCTGTCTGTATGCCCTTGTATTTTTTATTCTGGCGGTATTCTTTTTTCGCAGAAAAATGAGATCAGATAACGGATAAATGCTCCAGTAAAATTTTCAGTCCAATTAATATCAGGATAATACCGCCTGTAAGTTCGGCTTTTGAACTGAACCGTAAACCAAAAAGATGTCCCAGTTTAACACCCAGAAACGACATTACAAAAGTCACAACCCCTATCAAAATCACTGCCGTTATGATATTGGTTTCCAGGAATCCCAGGGTGATCCCTGCAGCAAGGGCATCAATACTTGTTGCTACTGCCAGAACGATCATGGATCTTAACCCGAAAGAACAATCCGGTTGTTCTTTTTCTTTAAAAGATTCCACTACCATCCTTCCTCCAATAAAAGCCAAAAGAAGAAAACCGATCCAGTGATCGTAAGATGCTATCAAGTGGTGAAACCTGACACCTGCCCAGTATCCTATTAAGGGCATAAGTGCCTGAAAGAAACCAAAGAAAAGACCTGCTTTCAGGGCGTTTCCCCAATTCATACGGGTTTGTGTCATTCCTTTACAGACAGATACTGCGAAAGCATCCATGGCCAGTCCAATAGCCATAAAGATCAGGCTCAGTGTTTCCATTTACGAATTCAGAAATTTTGTATAAAAATAAATTCCTATTTTTGCTTTACCGCTAACAAATATAAAGAATTTGAAGACGTATATGAAGAAATATATTCTCACAGCTTTGGTAGTATTTTGCCTTTCTCCGGCCTGGGGACAGGGAAGCAAACCGCGAATTACAGTCATCGCAACGGGAGGGACTATTGCCGGCATAGCAGCTACACCTGCCGAAAACTCATATACCCCGGCTCAATTGACAGTGGAAACTTTGATCAGGCAGGTTCCCCAAATAACCGACAAAGCCTCCGTTAAGGGCTTTCAACTGTGTAACATAGCCAGCCAGTATATGACTCCGCGTATTTGGATCCGGCTGGCCCGGGTAGTGGATTCTTTGTTCAGTGGCGATTATTGTGACGGTATAGTAGTGACTCACGGAACCGATACCATGGAAGAAACGGCGTTCTTCATGGACCTGGTCAATTCTCATGAAAGTCCGGTGGTCTTCACAGGATCCATGAGACCCTCAAACAGCCCCGGCGCCGATGGTCCGGCAAATCTCTATAACGCCGTTTGCCTGGCGGCAGAGCCGGCAGCCAGGGGAAAAGGAGTGCTTGTTGTGATGAATGATTACATATTTTCAGCATCCGGGGTAACAAAAACCCATACAGTAAACCCGCAGGCTTTTGAAAGTCCGGATCACGGACCAATGGGGACTATCCGTGGGGGCCATGCAGTTTTCTACCATCATTTACACGAAAGACACATATTCGATGAAAGGTTTTCCATCAGGGAACTGGGCAATCAGGACCTTCCCCGGGTTGATATCGTTTTATCTTATGCCGGTGCAACATCCCTGCTGTTTGATGCACTGGTAGAGAACGGAGCCGACGGTATTGTCATTGCCGGAGTCGGGCACGGGAATTACTCAAATCAGATCGAAAACTCGGCAAAAAAGGCCGTTCAGAACGGGGTGGTTGTCGTACGGGCAACCAGGGTACTACAGGGCGGGGTTTCATCCGATACGGAAAATGCTTTTGAAGGACAGGTGGTCAGCAGGTCACTTTCTCCGCAGAAAGCAAGAATTCTGCTGATGCTTGCCCTGACCGGATCCCGTCAACCGCTCGCCATACAGCGTATGTTTGATCAATACCCCTGAATACTACTCGGCAATTAAACGCAGTTTTTTCGTATCTATGCGGGTTTTTAGCCAATCCGACATTACATGCAGTTGTTCGGCAGGCGGAATGGAGTCAAATTTTACTACGGCAATGGTCAGGGTGTCTTTTTCCAGATTGTCCATAGTAACATTAATAGCCTGTGAAATGGACAGTTCACGTGCCATAGGATAGAGTATTGTCAATTCGCCTATCAACTCACTGCTAAGGGCTTCAAAGTACCGGTACTGATCCAGACTGGTACTGAGTGTATCTATGATCTGCTGTTGAGCTCTTATACGTTCTTCGCTTTTTTGATAAAAATCTTCCAGAACGGAGGAACGGATGGCATCCAGGTCCACCCTTTCGTTACCGCCCTGTATCACCGTCAACCGGCTGTTTTCCAGTCTTTGAAACCGGTTCATCTGGCTGCGGGCAACCGACAGGGCATCTTCAGGCACTTCCCGGCCTATGAGCATAATGTCAATCGTTTTGTTTTTATAAGATATGTTACGGCTTATAATCTGGGTATCGGGAAATATAAAAGCTTTATCAATATACTGGTTGGCTTCATTCTCGTAAATGGAGGAACGGACAATATCTATGGTCAGCAGAAGGGCCGGGATCATGGTTATTATTACTATGGCCAGTATAGAACGTTTTACGGCTTGTTCCCGTTTTTTTTCACGAAACACCTTGTGTTCGTATCCCCTGATCCGGGTCCCGAGGAAAGTAGCGGAAACTATGAAAACGGTGTTGATAAAATACAGATAGAAAGCTCCCAGGAAAAAGAGCAGGCTTCCCGTGGCGATACCGAATCCGGCCGTACAAAGAGGGGGCATCAGGGCAGTGGCGATCGCAACACCGGGAATAACATTCCCTTTGTCTTTGGTTGAAAGGGCAATAAAACCGGCCAGGCCGCCCATCAGGGCAATAAAGACATCGTATATGGTCGGTGATGTTCTGGCAAGTAACTCGGATTGTGGCTGGTCAAACGGAGATAAAATAAAAAACAGGGCTGCTGTCAAAATGCTGATCACGGTGGCAACAGCGTAACTTTTCAGCGATTTCTTGAGCAATTCCAGGTCGTTAATACCCAGGGCCAGGCCCATCCCTATGAGTGGTCCCATCAGCGGAGAGATAAGCATGGCTCCTATGACAACTGCCGCTGAATTGATGTTTAGTCCTAGGGAAGCAATAAGAATGGCAAAGATCAGGATCCAGAGATTGGCTCCTTTGAATTCCACACCACTACGGATATTGGCGATGGTCTCCAGTTCGTTTTCTTTATCTCTTCTCAGGTAAAAATAATACTTGAGAAACCGTATAAAGGAAGGTTTTCGACGTTCTTCGTTGTCCATATATTTACTGTGAATAAAAAACTAACCGATAACGGCTCCGTTTCCGATCCTATCTAGGGGGGAGACCAGGCGCATGGTACCGTCCGGCTCTTTGGCCATCAGGATCATGCCTTGAGATTCTATGCCCCTTATCTTCCTTGGTAACAGGTTGGCAAGGATACAGATCTGGCGTCCGGTCATATCTTCCGGTTGGTAGTATTCTGCTATGCCGGATACGATCACCCGTTGATCCAGTCCTGTATCAATGGTAAGTTTCAACAATTTGTCCGTCTTGGGAACCCTTTCTGCCTGCAGGACCGTC
>JBAZHT010000093.1:0-6426 GCA_041652255.1 Bacteroidales bacterium | reverse complement strand
TATCAAAAAGGGATCCTGGAGTATTTTGAAATGCCGCAGGGGCACGTCAAAATGGAATACATGCACGAAGGGTCCACCCACGACAAACTGAGCATTTACATATACCAGTTTCCCAATGATTTTGAAATACGCTGTGAATACAACAACGCACTTTACGACAGGGAATACATGGAAATCTTTGCTGCTTCCCTGAAAAACACGCTGGAAGAGATCCTGGCTGCCGATCCTTCGAAGACAGCCTGCTCGACCATCACAATTGTCAATCCCGCGGAAAAGGAAAAAGTACTGGAATTCGCCCGGGGCAGTGAACTGGCCTATGACAATACGCAATCTTTCCCTGACATTTTCCGGGAGCAAGTGGCAAAAAATCCGCAAAACCCTGCTGTAAAGGACATATCGGGAACCTTGACCTATGAGGAGCTGGACCGGCAATCAGACGTTATGGCCCGCAAACTGATGGCCATGGGTGTCAAACCCAATGATTTTGTAGCCGTTGTACTATCCCGTTGTAAAGAATTTGTGGTCACCGTACTGGGGATCCAGAAAGCCCGGGCCGCCTACTTACCCATGGATAGTGAATACCCCATTGACCGCCTGCTGTATATGATGGAAAACAGCCGATCTGCCGTGCTGGTAACAGAAAAGGAACTCTATGCCAAAAAGCAGGAAGAAGGGGATTTTCAACACCGCAACGTACTGTTCCTGGAAGGTATCAATTTGGATGCTCCGGTAGAAAAAGTGACCGATCTGCCCGGTCCGGACAATCTGGCCTATATGATCTACACATCGGGGTCTACCGGGAAGCCCAAAGGCGTAATGATCAGCCACAGGGGTTTGGTTGCAATGAGTAAGGCACATGCCCACGATATGGACATCGTTCCGGGAGACAACAACATATGTCATGCCAGCTTTAGCTTTGATGCCTCGGTACACGATATTTTCCCGCCCTTATCGGCAGGGGCCTGCATACATGTGATTCCTTCAGAAATGCGCCAGGACATGGTTATGCTGTACGATTACATGATCCAAAACCACATTACCGGGGGCACCTTCAGTACCCAGTTTGGTCTGGAACTGATCAACCAGTTTGAACTTCCTATGAAATACATGCTGGTAGGCGGGGAGAAAATGTTCCCTGTGAAAAAGCGTAATCTTAAGATCGTTAACGGATACGGACCTACCGAATTCACGGTATGTTCGGATTACCATATAGTGAACCAGGACAAAGATACCGGGAACATTCCCATAGGACGGCCTGTTCCCAATTCCTGGTCGTATGTACTGGACGATAAACAACAATTGCTTCCGGCCGGTGTAGCCGGGGAATTGTGCCTGGCCGGCCCCCAGATAGCCAATGGCTACTGGTTGCGCGAAGACCTTACTGCGGAAAGATTTCTTCCCAATCCTTACAGTACAGGAAAAGAGAACGAAAAGCTATACCGTACGGGAGACCTGGTACGCTGGAACCGGGACGGGCTCCTGGAATACATAGGCCGCATAGACACGCAGGTCAAATTGCGCGGATTCCGAATTGAACTGGGAGAAATTGAAACCGTCCTGTCCAAGTTCCCGGGGATCGTATCTGCCGTTGCTGACGTCAAGGAATTCGGGGGAGCGCAGCAACTGTGTGCCTATTACCAGACGGAAAATGACGCTCCCGTTTCCGAAGATGCTCTCATGGAGCACATGCGTGCAAGCCTGACAGACTACATGGTCCCCTCGGCTTTACTCAAACTCAAGGCCTTTCCCATGACACCCAACGGGAAAGTGGACCGCAAAAAATTGCCCATACCGCACCTTACCCTGAAAGAGATCGTTCCGCCGTTGACCTATGCCGAGAAAGATCTGTTCCGGATAGTCTCCGAGATCCTTAAAACAGAGGAATTCGGGGTCACTACCAACCTGTTGTCCATCGGACTTACCTCGCTGCTTGCCATACGCATGTCGGTCAATGTGAAGCAGGAACTTAGTATGAACCTGCCAACAAGGGATATACTCAAACTTAAGACCATACGCCTGATGGCCCGGCAGCTGACCGGTCAGGAACAGGTCCGTGAAGCCCCCGGTGTACACGTTTACCCGTCGCAGGCATACTATCCGCTTACCGAGACACAGAAGGGGATATACTACGATTGGGAAAAGGCCCGGGAAGCTCTTCAGTACAATATCCCCATGGCAATCCGGGCAGAGAAGTCTGCAGCTGCAGATCCCTTACGTATTAAGAAAGCCGTCCTGGCAGTGATGGAAGCCCATCCGTACCTGAAAACACATCTTGTATTGCATAAGGATGAAGTTATGCAGCAACGAAGGGATTCCCTGAATGTGGAAGTACTGATCAAAAATTCCCCGGAAAGCAAGATGGAGTCTGTGACGAACGGTTTTGTACGACCATTCGACCTGTTCAGCGACGACCTCTTCCGGTTTGAGATCCATACAACGGAAAAGAACGTCTACCTGCTCATGGATTTCCACCACATTATCTTCGACGGGACTTCCATGGGGATCTTCCTGCAGGACATGAAAACGGCCCTGGAAGGCAAACAAATTGAACCCGAGACCGTTTCCGCTTTTGATGTCTCCCTTTACGAACTGGAGGCGCTGAAGTCTCCCGCGTACACGGAAGCCGAAAAATATTTTGACGCCCTGACCGGCGGGGAATGTTCCATGTCGGTGATTCCGCCTTCTTCCAGGGTGCCGGAAGGCAAAGATGCCGGTGAATTGAAGCAAACGCTCCCGGCAGCGGATATAGATGCCTTCTGTCGCCAATACGGTCTCACCGCCAATACGTTCTTCCTTTCGGTACTTTGTCAGGCCGTACAGCGGTATACCCGCGAGAACCAGGTGGTAGTGACTTTCTCTTACGGGGGACGCGGAAAGACGGAACTTGCACGCACGTTTGGAATGTTCGTCAAGACATTGCCCGTCAAGACGGATATCAACGCCCAACCTTTTATTGATCTCGCCAAAGCCACGCAGGAACAGCTCTTCGCCACTATGGAACACGAGCTTTTCCCCTTCACGAAAATGGTGGACAAATACGGCATTGTTCCTCAGATCAATTACGTATACGAAGGAGGTCTGGGCATTGAACTCTCCATGGATGATAAGCCATTGGAAATTATGTCCCTGGATTTGGAAGCACCCAAATTCCCATTTGGCATGGTCGTGGAACCCTCTGCCCGGGGGTACGGGATTGCTATACAATACGACGCCAAAAAATATTCACAGGAAGATATTGAGCAGTTCCTGAACATTTACAAAGCAATGGCTACCCATACAGTAGCCCATCCCGATGGCCTGACTACGGAAATTGCCCTGATGGAACCGCAAGACGGGGAGAAAGTCCTCCACTATGCGGAAGGTGTGAAGCTGCCCTACAACACTTCAAAAACCTTCATTGACCTGTTCCGGGAAAATGCCCGCAAATATCCGCAAAACAAAGCCGTAGCAGACAAGAACGGATTCCTTACCTATGATACCCTGGACCGGTACTCGGACCGCCTGGCGGCTGAGTTGACTGCCCAGGGCGTCACAAAGGAATCGTTCGTGGCCGTGATGATGTCCCGGCGCAAGGAATATGTGGTCAGTATTGTAGCCATACAAAAAGCCGGTGGGGCATACGTCCCCATGGACAGTGAATACCCCAACGACCGCCTCCTGTACATGCTGGAAAACAGCGAATCCAAAGTATTGATCACTGAAAGGAAGATCTACGAATCCAAAAAGAAAGAAGGTGATTTTCATGTGGACAGGGTCCTTTTTGTGGATGAATTTGATTTTGAAAAGGAACGCGTGCTGAACGTGCAACCGCCTAAACCGGAAGATCTTGCGTATATGATCTACACCTCCGGTTCAACCGGGAAACCCAAAGGCGTAATGATCCGGCACCTTTCCCTGGCGGCAAAAGTTCACTGGCAGGTACACGATCTTGAGATCACCCCGCAGGATGCCAATATCTGTCATCCCAGCTTCAGCTTTGACGCTTCAGTAGACGATCTGTTTTGCCCGCTGGCCGGGGGAGCATCGGTACATATATTGTGCGAAGACATCCGTCAGAATATGGTGGAATTGTACCAATATACCGTGGACAACCACATCACCGGGGGATCGTTCAGTACCCAATTTGGACTTGAACTGGTCAACCAGTTTGAATTACCCCTGAGGTACATCATCATGGGTGGCGAAAAAATGGTTCCGGTGAAGAAACGTAACGTGCAAATAATCAACGGATACGGACCTACTGAATTTACTGTCTGCTCCAGCTACCACAAGGTAGATCAGGAAAAAGATACCGTAAATATTCCCATTGGGAAACCCGTACCCAATACCTGGTCCTATGTGCTGGATGCCAACCTGCAATTGTTGCCTCCCGGCATACCCGGAGAATTGTGCCTGGCCGGCAGGCAAACGGCCCTGGGATACTGGAAACGCGAAGACCTGACCAGGGAACGTTTTGTTCCCAACCCTTACGCAACATCCCGGGACAACGCGATTTTATACAGAACCGGGGATCTGGTCCGCTGGAACAGTGAAGGGGAACTGGAATACATGGGCCGCATTGACAGCCAGATCAAACTGAGGGGATTTCGAATTGAACTGGGTGAGATCGAGACCATGATGGTCAAATACAAGGGCATAGCCTCGGCCGTAGCCGATGTCAGGGAATTTGGCGGGGCACAGCAACTGGTGGGTTACTACGTGGTGGAACCTTACGGGAAAGTGGATCAGGCAAAGCTGGAAGCGTATTTGCGCAAGGGCCTGACCGAATATATGGTTCCTTCGGCTTTCGTGGAAATGAAATCCTTCCCCCTGACACCCAACGGCAAGGTCAACCGCAAACTGTTACCCCTGCCCGGGATGCTCAGAACACAACCTTATACGCCACCCACCAACCAACTTGAAACCGATCTCTGCAAGATCTTTGCCGATATCCTGCAATTGGAAAAAGTGGGGATACTGGACGATTTCTTCCGCATAGGGGGTACGTCCATGTCGGCCATCAAGGCCATCATCCGCATCATCAACCTGGGCCACGACATCAAATACGGAGACCTGTTTGAACGCAAAACACCCAAAGCCATAGCGGAGTTCCTGACAGAATCCGCCTCGGCAAAAGAAAAAGAGAAGAAAAGCGGGGCGAAAAAAGGGATCGGGGAGTACGATTATTCAGCCATTGACAACCTCCTGGCTGCTGCACGTCCTGCACTGTGGGACGGCTACACTCCGCGCCATGTCGGGGATGTGCTCCTGACCGGTGCTACCGGCTACCTGGGGATGCACCTGTTGAAACAACTTATAGAAGAGGAAGATAACGTTATTTATTGTATGGTTCGTGCCAAGGGGGTACTGACCCCGGAAAGGCGGTTGAAATCGCAATTGATGTATTATTTTTCCAACACCTATGAAGAATTGTTCGGCAAACGCATCATTCCCGTGGACGGGGATATTGCCAACTCCGGAACGCTGGAAGCGTTGAAAGGGATGGGCATAGGGACCGTTTACAATTGTGCTGCGGTAGTGAAGCATTACGCTGCCGGGGATGAATTGATCAAGATCAACGTGGAAGGCGTTTCCAACCTGGTGGATTTTTGCCGCAACGACAACGCACGGTTGATCCATGTTTCCACCGTCAGTGTGAGCGGCATGCGTACGAAAGACTCGGCAAACACGGACGTCCTGAACGAATCCGGATTGTACATCGGGCAGGAGATCGATAACCAGTACGTAATGAGCAAATTCCTTTCCGAGCGTGTGGTGTTACAGGCAATTGCCGAGGGCATGGACGGGAAGATCATGCGGGTGGGCAACCTCATGGGACGCCACTCCGACGGTGAATTCCAGATCAATTTCCGCAGCAATGCGTTTATCAATACTTTGCGCAGCTACCAGGTGTTGGGCATGTTCCCGCTGAGCGGGCTTATAGCACCTGCCGAGGTGTCTCCCATAGACTGCGTGGCCCGGGCCGTGCATGTGCTTTCCAAAACGCCTTCAGAGGTGGTTGTGTTGCATGCCTACAACAATTACCGGCTGAACATGGCCAACCTGGTGTATGCCATGAAAGATTACGGTTTTGATATTGAGCTGGTTTCCGATGAACGTTTCAACCTTCACTTTAAGGAGATGATGCAGGATCCTTCCAAGAGCGAATATTTGGGCGGTTTGCTACATTACGGTACGGACACAGAAAAAGTACCCGTTCCGGATGACAACAGCTACACTACGTTATTGCTTTACCGCAATGATGTACGTTGGCCGCTTGCCGATGAAGGGTACTCTTTGAAACTAATAGAAATGCTGGACGGAATGGGATTCTTTGACCAATGATCAAAGAATCCCCTGTTGTTCCAGGATAAGCTGTTGTTCCAGGATAAGCTGTTGTTCCAGGATAAGCTGTTGTTCCAGGATAAGCTGTTGTTCCGAAATACG
>JBAZHT010000092.1:0-6435 GCA_041652255.1 Bacteroidales bacterium | reverse complement strand
CCTTCTGCAAAGCCTGTACACAAAAGGGATTGCCTTCGCTTCGCTCGGCCTTCCCTCCCGGGCCTAATACAGCCTTCTGCAAAGCCTGTACACAGGAGGGATTGCCTTCGCTTCGCTCGGCCTTCCCTCCCGGTCTAATACAGCCTTCTGCAAAGCCTGTACCCAAAAGGGATTGCCTTCGCTTCGCTCGGCCTTCCCTCCCGGGCCTAATACAGCCTTCTGCAAAGCCTGTACACAGGAGGGATTGCCTTCGCTTCGCTCGGCCTTCCCTTTGGATCTAATACAGCCCAAGAAAAAAAGGCTGCGGGAAGCGCGTTCGCTTCCCTTTGCTTTTTGCTTCCTGCCCCCTTACAAGCAAGCTTGACGGTGTCCGGATGCAAAAAGGCTGCAAACCCGTTTGCAGCCTTTTTTTCTTGTAGCGTGACCCAGGAGGGATTCAAACCCCCGACCTTCAGAACCGGAATCTGACGTTCTATTCAGCTGAACTACTGGGCCGGAATGTTTTAGGACTGCAAAGATACACAGATTCCCGAACATTGAAAAAAAATGTATCTTTGGCGTTATGAATGCATACGTTTTTCCGGGCCAGGGAGCCCAGTTTACAGGAATGGGAAAGGATCTTTACGATACCGATCCCCAGGCAAAAAAACTTTTTGAACAGGCCGACCGGATTTTGGGATTTTCTTTGTCCGGTATCATGTTTGAAGGATCGGCCGAAGAATTGAAACAGACGAAAGTCACACAACCTGCCATCTTTTTACATTCGGTAGCCGCAGCATTTTTCGGAGCGGATGTCAAACCGGATATGGTTGCGGGACATTCCCTGGGAGAGTTTTCGGCCCTGACAGTGGCCGGGGCCTTGTCTTTTGAGGACGGACTACGGCTGGTAAGTGCCCGGGCACAGGCCATGCAGGCAGCATGTGAAGAAGAGCCCTCTTCTATGGCAGCGATACTGAATCTGGACGATGACAAAGTGGAAGAGATCTGCGCATCTGTCTCGGCTTCAACCGGTATTGTAATTCCGGCCAATTACAACTGTCCGGGACAAATTGTTATATCCGGAAAAGTGGAGGCCGTAGAAGAAGCCTGCCGGCTGATGAAGGAAGCCGGCGCCAAAAGAGCCATGATCTTACCCGTGGGAGGCGCTTTTCATTCTCCTTTCATGGAAAATGCACGGAAATCGTTGGAGGAGGCCATTGAACGTGCTCACATGGTCCGGCCGGTCTGCCCTGTTTATCAAAACGTGGATGCCCTTCCGCATACAGAACCGGACGAGATCAAGATCAACCTGAAAAAACAACTTACCTCTCCCGTAAAATGGACACAAACCGTGCGAAATATGGCAGCTGACGGAGCAAAAAATTTCACTGAATTCGGACCCGGTACGGTGCTTACCAACATGATAAAAAAGATTGTCCCTGAACTATTTATTTAGTATCTTTGCAATTCTTTTCGTTGGGTGATCCGTTATGAGTGATGCACAGTTGATTGTCACACACTTTTGCATCCCGGAACATGTCACACGAGTGGCAGTTCTGGGGGAGGGATTTATAAACGATACATACCTGGTAGAAACAACAGGAACTCAAAAGTACATTCTACAAAGAAAAAATCGTTCCGTTTTTCCCGATATTCCCGGTATGATGGTCAATATTGACAAAGTGACACGTCATATCCGTTCAAAAGGAGCCGTTACCCTTACATTGGTTGCGAGCAGGGATGAAGATCTCTATTTTAAGGATCCGGAAGGAGAATACTGGACCTGTTGCACCTACATCCCTGATACGTACACCTATGAACAAGCCCCTACCAAAGATCTGGTACGGGCAGGGGGCGAAGGGATCGGAATGTTTCACAGCCAAATGGCGGATTTCCGGGGGACTCTCACGAACACATTGCCCGGATTTCATGACATCAGGTATCGCTTCAGCCAGTTCTCAGACTCGGCAAAGGCAAACCGGGCAGGAAGGTTGACTGGCGTTGCTTCGCTGGTTGAGGAAATTTACAACAGACAGGAAAAGATGGAGCCGTTTTTCCAACTGATCACTGAAGGAACTATCCCGCAAAGAGTCAGTCACAATGACACCAAACTTTCCAATTTCCTGTTTGACAAGCAAAAAAAAGTGGTCTGTGCGATAGATCTGGACACGGTCATGCAGACTACGGTTCTCTATGATTTCGGGGATGCAGTCCGGTCTTATGCCAATCCTTTTGCCGAGGATCATCCTGATCTTTCGGAAGTTGTTATGGACTTGGAGCGTTTTACCGCTTTTTCGGAAGGATATGCAGGCAGGGCGGCCTGGTTTTTGAATGATTCAGAGAAAACCCATTTGGCTTTTTCTGCTTTGTATATTACTTATGAACAATTCCTCCGGTTTTTAATGGACTATATAGACGGGGATTCCTATTACCGGATACGTTACCCTACCCATAATCTTGTCAGGGCACAATCACAACTTGCCTTGCTCAGAAGCATGGAAGAAATGTATCCGCAAATGCGGCATAATTTGAAAACAATCTTTTAAACTTTATAATATTCATTTAATTCCATATCATTATGGCAAAAGAAAAAAAATTCATCACTTGTGATGGAAATTACGCAGCAGCTCACGCAGGTTATATTTTCAGTGACGTTGCTGCTATCTATCCTATCACACCGTCTTCCACCATGGCTGAATACGCCGATGAGTGGGCCTCACACGGTAAAAAGAACCTTTTTGGTGAACCATTGAAAATAGTTGAAATGCAGAGTGAAGGAGGCGCTTCCGGAGCCGTTCACGGGGCATTGCAGGCAGGCGCTCTGGCTACTACTTTTACGGCTTCACAGGGTTTGTTGCTGATGATACCCAATATGTACAAAATTTCCGGGGAATTGCTGCCGACAGTATTCCACGTTTCGGCCCGTTCCCTGGCTGCACAGGCCTTGTCGATCTTTGGAGACCACTCAGACGTAATGGCATGTCGTCAGACAGGTTTTGCCCTCCTGGCATCGGGTGGTGTTCAGGAAGCCATGGATATGGGGGCAGTAGCTCACCTGTCCACCATTAAATCACGTATACCTTTTCTCCATTTCTTTGACGGATTTCGTACATCCCATGAGATCCAAAAAATTGAACTGCTGGATCCCGAAGCTCTGAAAAAAATGATCAGTGCCAAATCACTGGCTGCATTCCGTCAAAGGGCACTGAACCCAAACGATCCCGTTACCCGCGGTACCGCACAGAATCCCGACGTATATTTCCAGGCCCGGGAAGCAGCCAATCCTTTTTATGACGCCGTTCCTGATATCGTGGCCCGTTACATGGGCGAGATCTCTGAACTGACAGGCCGTTCTTACCTGCCGTTCAACTATTACGGAGACGAGAACGCAGAGCGGATCATCATTGCAATGGGTTCGGTTTGCGACACCATCAGGGAAACTGTGGAATACATGAATGAAAAAGGCGAAAAAGTTGGTATGATTGCCGTTCATTTGTACCGTCCTTTCTCTGCTAAGTATTTTTTACGCGTTATGCCCAAGACGGTTAAGAAAATTGCCGTACTGGACCGCACCAAAGAACCCGGATCCCTTGGAGAACCCCTCTACATGGATATCAAGACCATCTATGCCGATGATCCCAAGGCTCCCGTTATAGTAGGCGGACGTTACGGGTTGTCTTCCAAAGACACCACCCCCGCCCAGATCATGTCCGTTTTTGAAAACCTGAATCGTAAAGAAGTCAAGAACAACTTTACCATTGGTATTATTGACGACATTACCTTCAGGTCTCTTCCCCAGAAAGAAGAAGTATCTATTGCTAAACCGGGCACTTATGCATGTAAATTCTTTGGTTTGGGATCTGATGGGACCGTAGGCGCCAATAAAAATACCATTAAGATCATTGGCGAAACTACGCCAAAGTATTGCCAGGGCTATTTCCAGTATGATTCTAAAAAGTCCGGCGGATTTACCTGTTCACACCTGCGCTTTGGGGATTCTCCCATATATTCTCCGTACCTGGTTACTACCCCGGATTTCGTAGCCTGCCACGTTCCAAATTATCTGCGTAAATACGATGTATTAAAAGGCATCAAAAAAGGAGGCACGTTCCTGCTGAACAGCCTTTGGGATGCAGAAGAAACCAAAAAGCACCTCCCTGATTTCGTTAAAAGAACCCTTGCCGAGAAGAACATCAACTTCTACATCATAAACGCCACCAAGATCGCCGATGAGATCGGCCTGGGTAGCCACACAAACACCATCCTTCAATCGGCATTCTTCAAGATCGCCAATGTCATCCCTTACGAACAAGCCATTAAGGAAATGAAGGACGCTATTGTGAAATCCTATGGCAAGAAAGGAGAAAAGATCGTAAACATGAACTTTGCCGCCGTTGATCGCGGAGGAGAAATTGAAAAAGTGGAAATTGATCCCCAGTGGAAAAGCTGTTCCGGAAAATTTGAAGCCGACACCCACAACCGCCTTGCCCCCGAATGGGTAAAACATGTAGCCGATGTTGTGAATGCACAAAACGGCGACGACCTGCCCGTCAGTGTATTCAAAGGATATGAAGACGGAACCATGCCGGCTGGCACTACAGCCTATGAAAAACGCGGTATTGCCGTATTCATCCCGGAATGGAACGCAGAAAATTGTATCCAGTGTAACCAATGTGCTTATGTATGTCCCCACGCTGCCATTCGTCCGTTTGTGATGACTGAAGAAGAAGCGGCAAAGGCACCGGAATCTGTAAAACGCATAGCAGGTAATGGTCCCCTGAAAGGATACCAATTCACCATCCAGGTGAGTCCTTTGGATTGTGCAGGTTGCGGTAACTGTGCCGATATATGTCCTGCCAAGACCAAAGCCCTTACTATGAAATTTGCCGAAACCCAAATGGCCGGGCAACCGAACTTCGATTACCTGCATGCCAACATAGGTTACAAGGACACGATCGTTCCAAAAGCACAAAATGTGAAGAATCTGGGTCTTACACAACCCCTGTTTGAGTTCTCCGGAGCTTGTGCAGGTTGCGGAGAAACCCCCTATGTAAAAACAGTCACACAACTCTTTGGTGACCACATGATGATAGCCAATGCCACCGGATGTTCCTCCATTTACGGGGCTTCGTTCCCCTCTGCTCCCTATTGTAAGGACCGGAACGGACGTGGACCGGCATGGGCCAACTCCCTCTTTGAAGACAACGCCGAGTACGGTTTCGGAATGCGTTTCGGTGCCGAACAGATAAGGGAAAAACTGGCTAACCTGATGATCGCTGCCCAAAAGAAAGACAATGTCAGCGATGAGATCAAGGCGCTGTTTGAAGAATACCTGCCTGTCCGAAACAATTTTGAACAGGCTGTCGTATTGGCAGACAAAATGATCCCTCTGCTGGAAAACGCAAAACAACAACCCCTGCGTGAAATCTACGAACTACGGGGATTCATTACCCCCAGATCACAATGGATCATCGGAGGAGACGGCTGGGCTTATGATATAGGCTACGGCGGCCTGGATCATGTATTGGCAAGCGGTGAAAACGTGAATGTACTGGTACTTGATACGGAAGTATACTCAAATACCGGAGGCCAATCATCCAAATCAACCCCTACAGGGGCCGTTGCCAAATTTGCTGCTTCCGGGAAAAAGATCCGTAAAAAAGACCTTGGAATGATGGCCATGAGTTATGGTTACGTATACGTGGCACAGGTAGCCATGGGTGCTAACCACGTGCAATTGCTCAAAGTGCTGAAAGAAGCCGAGGCGTACGACGGACCTTCACTCATTATTGCGTATTCGCCCTGCATCAACCACGGACTGAGCCGCGGTATGGGACAATCCCAGCTGGAAGAAAAACTGGCTGTGGAAAGCGGATACTGGCATCTTTACCGGTACAATCCCACGCTGGCAGACGAAGGGAAGAATCCCTTTACTCTGGACAGCAAAGAGCCCGATTGGGAAAAATTCCAGGAATTCATCAGGGGAGAAGTACGTTACAGTTCGTTACTCAAAACGTTCCCCGAGCGGGCAAAAGAATTGTTCGCCCTTACCGAACAACATGCCAAAACGCGCTACCAGAACTACAAACGTATGGCAGAACAGGAATAATCCCTGTACATACTCAAAAAAAACGGCTAAAATTGCTTTTAGCCGTTTTTTTTACACCAAAACGCCACTTCGTTTTTGGTACGACTAATGGTTGCTGTGTGGGAGGTAGTAAGTAACAATAACGTTATCATAACGCACAACGTTCTGTTTACATGCGCATTAGAAGCGAACTGGCGTTATTAGTCACTTCCCACGTCCCCCGGTTTTTGCCGTTTTTCATTGATTTTGAGGGGAGGTGGTAAGTAGCAGCTGTGTTATAAAAACCTGTAACTTACTATTTTTGTGCGCATTATAGACACATACGCAATTTTAACTACTTACCACCTCCATCCATTAAGCTAACCAGT
>JBAZHT010000091.1:0-6727 GCA_041652255.1 Bacteroidales bacterium | reverse complement strand
CCGGTGTGATTCCCGGCAAAATCCACTGCTGCCGGCGAAGACGTATCTGTAAAAGAAGTATTCTTCTTCGTTCCTGGAAAAGGGATCTGATGGTCAAAGCTGATGGCGGATTCTGGATATACCGCTTCCACCAGATCACAACACTGATGAGAAGCATATGTGTTGATGCCGTTCCAGGTACGCCATCTCTCAACAGCCGATACATCACCCACCAAATTGTCTGACATATCAATGTGATAGATCAACAGCCCCGAATTGGGAAGGTTGGCATCCCAGCCCGTTTTCTGCCGGTACTCGTAAATAAAAAACTCCCCGTCGTTGGCTGTCAGGTTGGCATAAGCGTGGTTTTCGGAAACAGGCCCGAGTTCGTATGGCCCTTCTTCCGACAATTCTTCAAAACTGTCGGGCCGCCAGCCCAACAAGGTTCTTTCTATGACAGTCAGGTACGGCGGCGTCCTTCCCACGTTGTTGTAATTGCCTCCAGACATGAGTGAAAAAGCCCCCAGTCCGCGTGCTTCTCCGTTTTCATCGCCATCGGTATCGTAAAAATCCGGCAATCCCAGAACGTGTCCGAATTCATGGCAATAAGTCCCGATCCCGGACATGGAAGACCCGGAAGCGGCCCTGAGTTCCGAGGTACAAGCATAAGATGACGTGGTAACCCCGTCCACTGTAATGCTTTCATTGTAAGTGTTCCAGGCATGCGGCCAAATGGTGTTATCGCCACCTCCTTCGGCCTCGTTGTGCCCTGCAAAGTATACAAATACGTTATCAATGGTCCCGTCGCCGTCGTTGTCGTATTGAGAAAAATCCACCCCAAAACTCTGATCGGCAATACGAATCGATTCAATGACCATTTCCCGTGCCCGCTCGTATATATTCTTTCCCTCATCGTCATTGGCTCCGTAATAGGAAAAGGATCTGGAAAGTGTCACGGGTCCGACAACATCAAATTGCGGGTCAAATGCCCCGGATGAATTTTCATAAAAATAATTCCAGACGGATCCCGTTGCGTCGTTTTCCGCATACCCGTCCTGGTTCAGCAAATTGAAAAAATTGTTTTGGGTGTTTGCCGAGTTAAAGGCCAGGTCGCTGAAGGCGGCCAGGATGACCAGGAATTTTTTCTGTCCCGTGGCAATGGAGTGTGCTGGTCCTTTTACGGAGGGCGTGATCCCGGGAGAAAGGCGGGTAACATCACTCCGGGAACCGAATATCCGTGCAAAATCCTGCCTGAGCCGTTGTGCGCGTTCGCGTGCCACAGCCGGAGGTCTGACCGTTGAAGGTCCCTGCAGGGACAGCCCGGATTGCACCCGGGTGGAGGTGGCCTGAACCGCTCCCTGAGCGGAAAACTCGGCAAGGTAATAAAACCCGTCGGGGCCCTGTTTGACCAGGAGGCCCCCGCTGGTGGTCCAGTTTAAAAACTCGTCCCCGTGTTTGCGGACGGTGATGACCGATCCGTCGGGCTGTGTGATCTGTATGGGCCCGGGGTAGGCTTTTACGGCATAGGCGCTATGAGAAAAACCGGCCAAAAAGCATAACAGCAGAATATTTATGAGATAGATCTTTTTCATAGCACTCTAATTGTAAACAAGGTAACTGGTCTGGTTTTCCTGATCGTAAAGGAGCAAAAGGGTTCCTTCTTTGCGGGCAACTGTGACGTTTTTACTTCCTGCGGGAATGTTGTCAACGCCAAAAACGTTGATCTCAATGGAAAATGTTGATCCGGGTTGGGGATTAAGAGGTATACCGCCAATGGTTACGACTTTTTTCTGTGCGTAATTCTGTATCCTGAAATCGTAATGGGTGTCGTACGTAAGGATACTCCATTGATCTGCATACTGCCGGTAGGTGATCAGGGTGTCTTCCATACGGTAAATCCCGAATGTGTCGTAATTCCCGGGATCTGACTTTTCTTCAATAGTGGTTTGATCCGATAATTCAGAAAGAGACAGGGGAATGTGATACCGGTACCCGGCTTTCATTGTTTTTGCCGACCGGACGGTTGTCGTGGAGGTGTGAGTTTCTGTCTCCAGGGTGATCCTTATGAGGTCTTCGGCAGCAATGTTGGCGTTGACAAACACCTTGATTTGTTGAGTATTATCTGCCTCCAATAATGGCGGATCTTCCCACCGGACGCTTACCCTGCAGACTGCCTGTTGGTCAAATTGGGGGACTGCCTGGGGGTTGCTCAGATCTATGGCAAAGTTACCGGCCAGTTTTCGATCGGGGGCACAAAAAGTAACGGATTGAAGGGTTTCTCCCTCCAGGGCCGTTCCGCTAACATCAAGCGTAAAATCCAGCATGCTCATGACCTCCCGGAAATGGATGCGGTATCCGTCCTGGTCATTTCCTGTAATTTGGGAACTGATTTTCCAGTCGTAAGGCGCAATATGATTGGGATTCTCGTTCTGAACCTGGACAGAATCCAGAAAGCCGCGAACGTCAGTGTAACTGTTTCCGGCGGATTCGGTATATGGATAATAAGCTGCCAGGGGGACACCTGTCCGGGATCCTTTAAAAACGCCAAACGGAGTTCCTGCACCTGAAGTAAGTGTTAATGAAACGTTGGAGGATCCGTTGCCGTAAACACCAATGGCATCGCCTTCTTCCCAAAGGGTAAGCAATCCGTCCGTATCCAGTGTTGTCTTGGTGGCGATGTCCTGCGCCGATGGCAGGACCCCCTTGATTTCCATGTTTTCTTTTTGAAGAACAGACAGACGTCTTTCTTCTTCCTGTTTACAACCTATGGTTAACAGGATTGCACATGTTATTAGGATGGTCTTTTTTTTCATAGTCCCGGTCGTTAAAAGAGGTCTCCGTCGTCAATATAGCCGCCTGCCCGCATTTGCGTTACCGTAAGGTCCAGTGTCATGTCCTGGCAGGTGACGGTAAGGGTTTGGGTGCGATCCTGTGAAGTCGTATTCGCTTGAATATCAAAAGACAATTGCGATGTTCCTGCAATCCCGGAAACGGTATTCAATGTCAGCCAGTCACTGCTGCCGTTGACTTCTGCGGTCCAGGCAAGGTAAGCCGTAACGGTAACCGTATTACCGGGTCCTCCTTCTGCGGCAATGGTCAGGGATGTTTCAGACAAAGAAAAACTTGCCGGAGTTTCCAGGGTAATCTGTTGTCCGTAAGCCGTTCCGGCCGAGTTCACGGCATAAGCCCTGACATAATACGTAGTTCTGGAAGCAAGACCCGTCAGGGTGCTGGTAAAAGTGCCTGATCCGGAACCGTCCTGCGTTCGGGTAGCCATATCTGTAGTAGGATTGGCTGCAGTGCTCCAGCATACACCCCGTGCTGTGATGTTTGCGCCTCCGTCGTTGGTGATATTCCCTCCGGTGACGGCCTCAAAAGATGTTACATCGGTAATCCGGGTGGTGGTCAGCGAAGCACTGGCGGCCAGGGTTGTGGCGGAAACCTGTGTCCCGTATGCCGTGCCGGCTTCGTTGGTTGCATAGGCCCTGATGTAATAAGTAGTGTTTGGGGAAAGACTGTTCATGGAACTTGAAAAACTTCCGAGTCCGGATCCGTCGTTGGTTTTCGTTGAAAGATCAGTGGAGGGGCTGCCGGATGTGCTCCAGCAAATACCACGTGCCGTGACAGGTGCTCCGCCGTCCGAGGTGACTGTACCCCCGGAGCTCATTGAGGCAGTTGAGATATTGGATGCCGCAGTTGTTTCTATCCCCGGGGGAACGGGAGGCTTGCATCCGTGTAAAAGAAATATTAGCAGTGAAATGAGAACTGCCGGCAAAAATGATGTTTTCATATACTAAAGTTAGCAATAATTTATAAGAAGAAAACCAGCATCATCTGGGCAGTCAGCGGGATAAACAAGTTGTCCCATCCTTTGCGGCAAAGCATTTCGGTAAGTGTGGTGATAACGCCAATGCCTAAAGCGAGCCAGAAGGTTTTTAAATTGAAAATCCCGGAATACAAATACAAGGAGAGTACACTTATTACAAAACTGCCGAATAAGAATGCCACGGATCCCAGGATGGTTTTTTGAAGCGTGTGTCCTAACAGACGGATCTGCCGGTTGTTTCTTTTAAAATTCATGCCCAGTATTCCGGCCATGGGATCACAAATGGCCAGGATGAGGATGGGAAGTATGTAAAAAAATTTATTATTTAGCAGGAAAGAGATCAGGAATGTCAGGTAAATGGCCACAGGCAACACATAGCTGCCCACAGACTTCCTGTCAATTTTATGTATGGATCCCAGTTGCGTGCCGTGCCTGCTTACAAAAAGGATTACGAAAAAGAACGACGCCAGCACCAATACATACCAATGGCTGTTGAAAATAAAGGGAAAAACAACCGTCGAGAGAGTGGCCGTAAAATGGGCGAATTTGCGGGTAATTTCGCTCTTCAGTTCCAGCCGCCTGTACATAATCTCGGTAAAGGTCAATACGCAGACTATTGCTATCAGAATGATTGTGGTTAAAACTATCTGGTTGATCATATCACAAGTTGATTAAGTATCCCATTAAAGCCGTCCATGCCCCGCCTGCAATCAGGCTGTCAAATCTGTCCAAGACACCTCCGTGACCGGGTATCAGGCGGGAATAGTCCTTCACATTGTAATGGCGTTTATAGAAGGACGCTGTAAGGTCGCCCAACAAAGCCCACAATACTATGCCGGCCGCCAACAATATGGCAGAACCTGCTCCCATGCCGGTAAGCTCTTTTATAAGGACAGCGGTTATAAGCGATACAACCAGTCCTCCGGCAGCTCCTTCCCACGTTTTACGGGGACTGATTGCAGGCGCCATTTTGTGTTTACCCAGGAGTTGTCCGGTAATCTGGCTGAAACTGTCAAAAACAGATAAAATAACAAACGTGAACAAGATCTTTTCTTTGTCCATGGCGGTAAACAGCAAAAAACCGGTGGCGCATAGGGCATAAATGAAAACAGAGATCAGAAAAAACCTTTTTTTTAAATATCCGGAACGGACAAATAAATTCACCAGTTCATAAAACCCTGTTACAACAATGATCCATCCTAAAATTTTGAAGATCAAGGGTTGGAAAACAATGCTAAAAAATAGCGCATTGATGATAATAAAATAAGAGATAAACTTGATCCGGTTCTGATGGGCTTCCTCTTTGGTCTTCTTTTGGCTTATGAAATAAAAGGCAATCCCCCCTGCCAGGAAGTAACTCAGAATGATTATGTAGAGTGTAAGGATCATAATCGTAAAACTAAAGAACAATCATCAGAATTCCAAAAACAAACATCCCCAGGGCGTACCACAAACGTACCTGTCCTTCGGCTTTATCGACCCTGATATTTGCCAGGAATTTCGGTCCGAACAGCGCTCCAACAATAGAACCTGAGGCAAGGAAATACACAATGGTAAGGTCTATCTTTCCTACCAGTATATGTGCCCCCAGGGCCGAACAGGTATTGACAAAAACGATAAGCAGGGAAGTCCCCAGTACAAGTTTCAGCGGCATCCGGATACTCATGAGTCCGGCCATAATGGGTGCTGACCCGCTGGTCCCGAAAGTAGCGGTAATAATACCCGATAGAAATCCGTATAACGAACTTCTTGAGTACTTGCCTGCTTTGGAAAATTCTTTGGGATCATCTCCGTTGGCAATGAACTTTTTGTCTTTACGCTGACCCAGGTACATCCCTATCGCTATGATGATGGAATAGATCCCAAAACTGATTTTGAGTTGTTTACCGGTCATCATATTGGCTATCTGGGCCCCTGCAAGTGCTCCTAAAATACCGGCAGCGGCAAATACCAGTCCAATACGAAAATCCAGGTTCTTTTTCCGGTGATGACCGTATGCACCTGCCAGGCAAATTGGCAATGTGGCTGCCAGGGAACTGGCTATGGCAATTTGAGGAGGGACTTTAAACAAAATGGTAAGTAACGGAATGAAAACGAAACCGCCCCCGCCGCCTGTCAGGGATCCCAAAAAGCCGACTATCAAACCGATAAAAGGCAGCCAAAGATAAGCATACTCAAACGCAGAGTGAAAAATCATTTATTCTTTTTTTCTTTCAGTACCCAGTACAAACCTTTAACATTGGACCGCATCCGGGGAATGATCAGTTGTATGATCATGTGTTCTGTGGCAGCCAGTATGCCCCAAACGATCATGATGTAGTAAAAAACGGGAACAAAGCCGATAGTGAACAGGCATATAAAAAAGCCCGCCTGGATGTATCCGCTTATCTTAGTGGAATACAAATGAAAACTGGGTGTTGTTTTAAATTTAATAAGGGACATGACAACGGATCCTATCAGGAATGCCATAAAAACGACAAAACTTGTCAGGTGAGGCATAAAATCGTTGCCTTTAAAAACCAACAGTCCGCTAAACGCAAGTATATACGTGAGATCATCGGCAAAAGAGTCCAGTTTTGCCCCCAGATCTGTTTCCTGTTTAAAGATCCTGGCTATAAGACCGTCCAGGAAGTCCGTTACCAGGTTAATAATTAAAAATATGGCAAAAAGACTTTCTTTACCGGATATAATGAACCAGAGGATCATAGGAAAAGCCAATAACCTGTAAAAACTCAACAGATTGGGTACAGTGACTATTTTCTTCTTATCCATGATCCCCGGTTAGTTGGATTCAAAAAGGTCTTTAAGCCCGGATCCTTCATATACCCCGTCCAAAACAGATGGAGCCCTGCGATAGATCTCTATTAAAACATCTATTGAAATGTCAATTCCGGCCTTGAAGGTCATTCCTACGTATTTGCC
>JBAZHT010000090.1:0-6866 GCA_041652255.1 Bacteroidales bacterium | reverse complement strand
AAATGTTTTGCGGTTTCAAATAATCGTTTAACTTTGCATTTATATATATCATAGCCAAAAAGCGAAATTTAATAACTTCTAAAAAAACTTTTGTTTAACTTAAAATTTTTAATGCATGAAAAAATTTTTAAAATGGAGTGCAGCCTTTTTAGTACTGGGTGTACTCGCCGTAGGCTGTATTAAGCCTGAGCCCAGCCCCGGCATTGAAGCCATGCGTAATGCAAAGGCCGCATTGCTGAATGCTCAAGCCGCTCTTACACAGGCCAAGGTACAGGTTGAAGCTGCCAACGCGGCTTTGATCATGGCACAGGCCAGCCTTCTGAAGGCTGAAGAAGCCGTAATTGCTGCCCAGGCAGCCAGAATACAAGCTGAAGCCGATCTTATTCAGGCAGAAGTGGAATGGCAAAACGCCTTGACCGATTTTCATAAAGAAGCATGGGCCAAAGAGATCGAAGCACTTGAGATCGAACTGGAAGTGCTGAGAGCGGAAGCCGATGCTGCCATTGCTGAATGGGAACTTGTAATTGCTCAGATTCAGGTTGAAATGGTTGAAGCAACCCAGGCTTACGAAGCTGCTCTGTTAGCTTTCGAAGAATGGAAGATCGAAAATGCAGCAACCCTTGGACAAGCACTTATTGATGCATTGGATGCTCTTGTATTCCAGATTCAGGGTGTTATCCTGGACCTTGGTATTGCAGAACTTGATTTAAATTATGCCAAAGCTCAATACCACTGGTATGTAAACGTAGAATATCCGGAAGATACATCTCACGCTATCCAGCAAATGGAAGCCAACAAAAGGCGTCTGGAGTGTGAAATTGAATACCTGGCCGGAGTTGTAGAAGCTTACGATGCTTTGTATAACGAATATCACGGTGATTTTGATGCTATGATCGCCGGTTTCCAGGATGTAATTACCGGTTTGCGTGCTGAAATTGCCGAACTGGAAGAAGCATACATTCTTCTTCAGGAAGAAGCTTTACTGTTCAACGTAAACGCGTTGAATGCAGCCTTGAATAATTTGACAAAAAACAGGACAGTTGGTATTACCGGAGTCTTCTCTGACGGTGGTGACGATCCCGACGTTCACGTTTTCAACGGAAATTACAGAATTACAGCTCCCTGGCAGGCAACTACCAAAACCACCATGTTTGACATGATGAAAAGGGATATGCGCGTAATTGATGATACCCGTTCCGAATTTGAAGACCAGGATTCTGGTACTATTGAAGCCAATATTGCCGCCAAAAAAGCTACTGCTGACGCAGCCGTTAAAAACTATGAAGACAACTGGAAGCTTTGGCAGAAATACTACGATGAAGCCCGTATCAGCGGAAGCCACGTAGGCTCCCGTTACGTTGCCTGGCAAACGGCCTGGAACAACTGGAATACCGATATGGTTGAGTACAACGCCCATTTGAAGACATACGGTGACATGTACGAAGAAGCTGAAGATCTGATTGAAGAATACATGTACTACCTTAACGGCATTATAACCGTTGAAGACGGATTGATAGTGTTGCCCGGTGCCACAAATATTTCTGAAGTACTCGGAGGCATTGAATTTAATGCAGGGAACCTGGCAGACTTTATTTTCGGCGCAAACGGCCAGGCTGTTATCGATCTTATCAATGTAATTGCCGTTATGCTTGACATTCCCGGTCAATTGGATGCTATCGTAACCAACCTGAAAGCCATTATGGATGGAACTCACCAAGAAGGATGGCCCGCTTTCTGGGATCACGCCCAAAATTGGACTTACATAGACCCACCTGTAGTTTATGGTGATATCATGCGCAAAGTGTATGATAATTCCAACCGTGAACTTACCGATATGTCCAAAGAAGAATGGTCTACATGGTTGTTCCTTTACTGGTTATTCCAAGAGCGGACGGTTGAAATTGGCCTGGAAGGTGCAGGAACCGTGATCACAATCAACGAAGCCGGTTACACCAACGCTGCTGAAGAGGTCCTGGAAGATTTCTTTGGTGAATTGACTCGTACCGATTATCGTGATATTATGGAAGGTCCCGATACAGATGCTATTATAATTGCAATCGATGATTATTACACTGCCGTAGAAGGTCTGGGTAACCTGGAAGAAGATATGTTTGAACCTTTCAACAGGGTATGGAAAGCCACCAAATACCTCTTTAATGACAAGGGCGTCATTATCGGTACCACAGACTGGTCCTGGGATGATGCTTTGGCCAATGTAACTGAAAAACCGGCCATTAAATGGATTTATGTAACACCTTCCACTTATAATCCTCCTGTATACGATGACGATGCAGACTGGGATGAAACTCAGCCCAGACCGGAAGACGCTACTGAATTCCACTTTGTACTGGAAGGTCCGGATGGTATGGGTCGCACCGTTATCACCCCGTCGCTTGACTTTGATATTACTTACCTGAATGCATACTGCGATCTGTTTGTTTCCTACGAAGCCTTGTTGGCCGCCGGGGAAGATTGCGGAACACAATGGTCAGACTGGGCCGGCAACCTGCCGCTCTGGTTGTGGGAAGAAAGAGATGATTTTGGAACGGGCCACTATTTCTACGCTATCTGGCAAACCCGTGACTACCAGGCATACCAGGACACTTACAACCGTGTGCTGAATGGTGAATACGCCGCCCTGATAGATAAAATCCAAACTCTTTATGATACTCAGTGGGCACTTTATGTGGAAGCAAAAGCTCAATGGAAAGCTTTGAACGATGAATACAACGCTATTCTGGATGCCCTTGATGATATTGAAGCCTACATACCTATGTATGAAACATACATTGAATACTACCAGTATTTCATAGATCAGGCTCAATGGGCTCATAACGGAGGAAATCTTGCCGAAGAAGGATTGCTTGAAGCATGGAACCGTGCTAAGCATAACCTGATAGAAAGCCAAAACGAACTCAACAGGATTGAGCAAGCCCTTGCCATCTGGGAAGAAGGCCTTGGACTGCCCACATTCTGGGGCTTTATTGAAAATGAAACAGCATGGTACCAGGCTCAGATTGACGCTATTTTAGTAGAAATTGAAAATCTGCAACAACAGTTGATCGTTCTTGAAGGTATCAGAACCGGACTTTTGGAAGATTATCTATAAACCATACGGATAAGATTTGCGTATAATGATAAAAAAACTTAGCATATTTCTGATAGCTGTTCTAACGGTTGCGTCCCTTGGGGCGCAACCGGCGGAACGCTCCGGAAGTGCTGTATATGCTCCACGCGCGGGACAGTTTCAGGTCTCTGCAGTGTTGGGAGACGGATTATACTTTGATTATCTGGACAATTTAACCCCGCTGTTGCCCAGCTATTTGCCGGGAGCAGAACTGGGCATAGACCCCAGTAGCTACGGCGTGGGTTATTACCTGCAGATGGGCGATCTGAATAACAATTCAATTGCCAATATTGCAGGAATCCAGGGAAAGTATTTCGTGACCAACCGCTTTGCAGTGAACGCGCTATTTGCCATGCAAATAGACGTGACCCCCGAACGTGATTATATTGAAGGCATCGATCTGGAGAGCAGTGGTTTACTGGACCTGGGCGGCATTCAGTGGGTTGAAGGCAGGCTAACCGACAAATACCTGGTAAATGTCGGTGCAGACTACTATTTCAACAACTGCAACGGCCGGCTGTTCCCCTACATCGGTTTGCTGGGCGGTTTCCAACACGCCAGGGTGCAGGCCTACCTGCCATATACGGGTATTGAAATACCTGTAGAAGGAGGTACGGACCCCCTGGAACTTTACGCGTTGGACAGACGTGCAGGCGAAGCATATGCAATATCCGGAGCGATCACTGCCGGCGTGGAATACAATTTCCTGCCGGGAATGAACATAGCTCTTGAGGTACGCCCTTTCAATTATTACTATTCAGCAATCCGTATGTATGCAGACGGCCAGGAATTCAACGCATATGAAATGCAATTCAAATTCTTTGCTTTCCCGCAACTCAAAATAGGATTCCGTTTTTAGTAATTATTGAATCTGCCAATACAACCGCTCCCTCAGGGGGCGGTTTTTTTTATTACCTTTGTCCCTGTTAATAAAGAGAATTATGAAAAAGATCGTATTGTTTGTGATCCTGTTCACGGGATTGGCAGCCTGTAATAACGGGGCTGATGTTCCCCGGCTGGACCTGGAAATTTCCAAAGAACTGAAGAATAATGATGAATTAAAGGAATTTGTACTGAAAGCCCGCGACAATGCCAACGCTCTGGCCCGGCAATGTGTGAAAATGCATGAAGAAGCGCAGGAGTTCCTTGACGTGAATTTTGATTCCCTGTCACCTGAACAGCAGGAAGCCATTGTGAAACTGGATCTGGATTACGTGGAAATGTGGTACAATTACAATATAAAGTATACCTCCCAGACCGTTCAGCTGATGGAATACCTGAAAGATTCCTCCATTCCCAGGGAAGAGATGGTTGCCATGAGTCAGGCCATGGCTGCTGTCAACCAGTTTGTTCAGGAGCTGAAGGATACCTACGGAGAAGACATGAAGCTGGATCCCCATCCCGCCCCCGTACAACTGTGATCATTGTTTCAGATAAAATCATCGTTTCCGAAAGTGTTCTGACCGAATATTTTTGCTGCGACGTACCCCTCTGCAAAGGGATATGTTGTGTGGAAGGAGACAGCGGGGCACCCGTTACCACGGAGGAATGTTTGTTGCTGGAACAGGACTGGAGATTATATGCGCCGTACATGCAGCCTGACGGTATCCTATCCGTGGAAAAGCTGGGCCCATGGGTCCGTGACATAGAAGACGATGCCGTTACCCCGTTGATAGACGGAAAAGAATGTGCCTATGCGTATTTTCAGGACGGGATATGTATGTGTGCCATAGAAAAGGCCTGGACCGGAGGAATTTCAAATTTCCGGAAACCCATTTCCTGCTGGCTTTATCCCATACGGGTACAAAAACTATCTGAAGATACCGTAGCCCTGAATTACCACCAATGGCACTTGTGCCGGGTCGCCCGTGAGTTGGGAGCCCAAAAAAAGGTGCGTGTTTTTGAATTCGTTAAGGAGCCGTTGATCCATTGTTTTGGTCCGGATGTGTACCGGGCCATCAGCCGGGCAGCAGACAATCCCGGATAATACCATCAGACACGAACAGACGGTCTGCAGGAATAAAAAGTCGGTTTCCCTCCCTGATAAGCAAGCCCCGCTCCAGCAGCGGGGTTGTTTGTTTAACGAAATCTGCAACACAAGAAACGCCCTCCCTTAATTCCATCTCTTCCAATGAAAACCCCTTGCACGTACGTAAAGACAACATGATCCATTCGTTGTGAATATCCCGGGCAGTCAGCCGGTCGAACTTTCGGGCCGGTTCATTCCGGCGGATCCCTTCCGTGTATTTTCTTAAATCGGCCACGTTGGCGTACCGGTCTTTCCCGTTAAACGAATGGGCCGAAGGACCCAATCCCGCATACGGCCTTCGGATCCAGTACCCGCTGTTATGCAGTGATTCCTTCCCCGGAAGGCAGAAGTTGGACACTTCGTATTGTATGTATCTTGCACCTTGCAAAGTCTCCTGCAACAGGGCATATTGCAACGCGCACTCCTCCTGCGGTGGGAGAACACCGGTTTTTCCCCATAGCGAAGATGGTTCCAGGCTAAGCTGGTAGGCCGAGATATGTTCCGGCCCCAGGGCAATGGCCTGTGCCAGGGTGTCTTTCCATTTTTCGGCAGTCAGTCCCGGAAACCCGAAGATCAGATCCAGGCTTATATTCGCAAAGCCGGCCCGGCGGGCAAGCATTGCCGAGTCTGCGGCCTGGCGGCCGTTGTGCCGTCGCTGCATGGCTTTTAAATACGCGTCGTGAAAGGACTGAACCCCTATGCTCAGCCGGGTTACACCGTTGTCCAGCAGGGAATGGCAGTATTCCGTTGTAAGGTCCCCGGGATTGGCCTCCACAGTAACCTCGGCAAGTGTCAGCCCGGCCTGCTCCATGTCATCCCGCAAGAGGGCTATCAGAGCACAAAGCTCCCGGGCGGTACAAACAGTAGGTGTGCCTCCTCCAAAATACAGGGTATGACTCTTGTGAAGATTGGCGGATAGGAAAATGTTCAGCCATAATTCCCGGTCCCTTTTCCATTCCAGTGAAATACAATCCAAAAGCCCGGGAATTTCCCGGGTTTTTGTACTGGAATAAAAACTGCAATAGGAGCAAAAACTCCTGCAAAAAGGAATGTGTACGTAGATCAACGTAAGAGAATATCGGCTACTCCAATGCGTCCGTCGTTGGTATAGATTTCTGCCGTATAAACACCGCGGCTGAAGGAAACCCCGCCAAAGAAAATACAGAATTCCACTTCGGCTCCCTGGTAATCGATCTCACGGACGGCCGAATACACCAATTGTTCACCGGCAGCATTGAATACTCCCTGTTCCGGATTGGTCAGCAAAATGCCGTCAGGTCCTTTAACCCGCAGGTAAATGTTGGCAGGTCCTTTTAGGGCTATGGAATTTTCAATAAGACTGCCACAGAGTTTCAATTTACTGATACGGCTGGAACGTTCGGAATCCCGTCCGCTTTCAGTAATACCTGTAAGCACAAAATCCCGGCCTTTTAACTGGGCCCCGATCTCCACCTGACGGGCATACTCTTCCGTAGTCGTGCGCAGTTCTTCATACTGGCGGGTGGCCTGGGTGGCTTCTTCCCGGGCCTGGGAGGCGTCTTCACGCAGAGCAAGATTCAGGGTGTTGAGTGAATCTATCTGGTGAATGTAGCTGCGCATGATGCTGCGCAATGTCCCCAGCTCCTTTTCGTATTCCCGGATACGTGTCCTGTTGGTGGCTTCTGTTTTGTTGATGCGTTCAATCAACAGGTCAATTTTTTCCCGTTCTTC
>JBAZHT010000089.1:0-6893 GCA_041652255.1 Bacteroidales bacterium | reverse complement strand
TGCGTTATGGGCTATGGCAATATTTCCTGCGGCTATGTTGCCGATCATGGTGGGGATAAATAAAGGAGAAACCCGGTTTGGTCCGCTTTCCAGGTATTTTTTGCACTCGGCAATAAAAGTATGGATCCCTCCGATCCCTGAACCTACGTATACCCCTAAACGGTCGGGGTCAACTCCCGGATTGCTTTCTTTCATGGCCTGAAAGGCAGCTGCCAGGGCATAAAGGGTATACAGGTCCGCTTTTCGGGCAGTGCCCGGATCTATGCCGTAATCGGCCGGATTAAAATTTCGGACCAAACCGGCAACTTTTACTGTAAGGTTTGTGGTGTCAAAAGTGTCAATGCGTTCGATACCGCATACACCGGCTTTCAGGTTGTTCCAGTAGGTTGCTATATCGTTTCCCAGGGGGGAAACAATACCCATACCGGTAATGACTATTCTTCTCATAGGTGGTTGTATGTTATGGTTTTAACAGTGCAACAGCCTGTTGTATGATTTCTTCAATGATTTCTTTAGCGGGTTGGATCTTTTTAACCAAACCGGCACTTTGGCCCGCCATGTAACATCCCATTTGCTCATCGCCGTCCTTTGCGGCTTTTCGTAAAGCGCCTGCGCCAAAAGCATCGGCTTCTTCCTGGGTTATGTCGTGATCGTTTTCCATTTGGGTGAATTTCCGGGTAAAGGGGGTTTTAAGGGCCCTTACCGGGTGTCCCAGTTTTTTCCCGGTCACAATGGTATCCGTATCTCCTGCCGAGATGATCTTGTCTTTATAAATTTTATGGATCTGGCATTCTTCGGCAGCCAGAAAACGGGTGCCCATCTGTATTCCTTCGGCTCCAAGCATAAAAGCGGCAGCCATTCCCCGGCCGTCTGCTATCCCGCCGGCTGCCACAACAGGGATGGATACGGCATCACATATCTGAGGGACAAGTGCCATGGTGTTGAGTTCTCCCACATGCCCGCCGGCTTCGGCTCCCTCGGCAATAACGGCACAAGCACCCATTCTTTCCAGACGTTTGGCAAAAGCCACCGAGGCGACTACGGGAATCACCTTAATACCGGATTGGAGCCATCCTTCCATGTATTTTCCCGGGGTTCCAGCCCCGGTAGTTACAACAGGAACTTTTTCTTCCATAACCACACGGGCGACTTCGTCTGCATGGGGACTCATGAGCATGATGTTGACGCCAAAGGGTTTGTTTGTAAGCTCTTTACATAATTGTATCTGTTCTTTCAGATACCCGGCATCTGCGTTCATGGCCGAGATCAGTCCCAGTCCACCGGCATTGGAAACAGCGGCAGCCAGCCGTGCTTCCGATACCCAGGCCATTCCTCCCTGGAAAATGGGATAGGTAATGCCTGTCAATTCACATATTCTGCTTTGTATTGTTTTCATAAAGATTAATTCATGGTCCAGGTAAAAAGACAGGTCCCGGCAGTAAAGCCGGCACCGAATCCGCTGAGTATAATTGTGTCGCCCTTTTTCAATTTTCCGCTTTTGTTTAATTCGTCCAAAAGAATAGGAATAGTGGCGGATGAAGTGTTTCCAAGACGTTCTATGTTGTGGGGGAATTTTTCCACAGGTTGGTGCAACTGGTTTCGGATGGTTTCAATGATACGCATATTGGCCTGGTGCAAAACGTAATGATCTACCTGATCCGCAGTAAGCCCGGTTTCTTTAAGAATGCGTTCGATGCCTTCAATAGAGGCATTGACGGCCATTTTAAAAACTTCTTTTCCGTTCATATACATAGGGACGCCGCGTTGCTGGTAGGTGACGAAAGGACAATCTTCCAGGGCTCTCTGGTAATACAGAATTTCAGGCCGGTATTTTGCCGTAATGTATGAGGCTTTAAAATCATTTCCTTCCGTTACCACTGCAGCTGCCGCTCCGTCCCCGAACAGTACGGCTGTATTGCGGTCTTTCCAGCTGCACATGCGTGTGGGTTCCTCGGCACAGATGACCAGGATGTTTTTGGCTTTCCCTGCCAGCTGATAAGCCTGTGCCATATCCAGTCCGTAAACAAAACCGCTGCAGGCGGCATTCAGGTCTACGCATGGACAGGAGGCATTGATTTCGCCCGATACCAGGCAGCTCAGCGAAGGGGTTACGTAATAATTGACCACATTGGAGCAGATAATATAATCCAGTTGGGAACCGTCCATATTGGCTTCTTCAAGGGCTTTTTTTGCGGCTTCTACCGCCAGGTCTTTCAGGTTTTCGTCAGAAATGATCCTGCGTTCTACAATACCGGTACGTGTCCTGATCCATTGGTCACTCGTATCCAGAAAAACGGACAACATATCGTTGGTAACAGACAATGAAGGAATTGCACTTCCCGTTCCAATAATTTTCATGCTATATTCACTTAGTTTTAATGACGAAGGCAATTATTGCTCAAAAACCTTGCCAGAGGAAAACAGGGGCTTTTTGACCAAAAAGGGATCAATGGTTTTAACCGCCTGTCAGATGGTTTTTTAAAGAATAATTACACGTATTTTAAAACAGGAAAACACCTGCTTTTTCACAAATGTCGTGTGTGGATTGGGGCCAGACTGAGGATTGTACTTCCCCAATGTGGCATTTTTGTAATAGCAACATACAGAGACGGGACTGCCCAATGCCGCCCCCCATTGTTTGTGGCAACTTGTTGTCCAACAGTAGTTTATGAAAATCAAGGCTGGTCCTTTCCATGGCGTTGGCACACTCCAGCTGGTAGCGTAAAGACTGGGGATTTACGCGAATCCCCATTGAGGAAAGTTCGAAAGCAGACCCAAGCACGGGATGGTATACAATAATGTCTCCGTTTAGACCTGAGAACCCGTCTTCGGTTTCTGTGCTCCAATCATCGTAGTCGGGTGCGCGCCCGTCATGTATTGTATTGTCTCCCAGTGGACCGCCAATGCCCCGGATAAATACGGCTCCGTATTGGGCCGCGATCTTGTTTTCCCTTTCTTTTGGCTCCATCCGGGGATACAGTCTGCGAAGTTCTTCCGCATGAATAAAATGAATGTCGTGGGGCAGGAAAGGATTTAGTTGGGGAAAACGTTCGCTCAACAGGAATTGAGTGCGTTTAATGGCGTAATAAATGGATTTTACACATTTATGCAGGGTGTGAACGTTCCGTTCTTCCGGCAGGATTACCTTTTCCCAGTCCCATTGATCTACATAAACGGAATGCAAATTATCCGTGATCTCATCGGGACGTATGGCATTCATATCTGTATAGATCCCCAATCCGGGTTCAATGTTGTGACGCCACAGGGCATAACGTTTCCATTTAGCCAGGGACTGTACGATCTCTACTTTTTTGTTGTTCAGTGTTTTCAGCGGAAAATTTACCGGAGCCTCTGTCCCGTTCAGATTATCATTCAGTCCGGTGCCTTCAGCAACCAACAACGGGGCAGTGATCCTTCTGAGTTTTAATTCTCCGGACAATTCCGTCTGGAATGTCTCTTTGATGAATTTAATAGCTTGTTCGGTTTGCCATATATCCATCAGGGATTTGTAAGCAGCAGGAATACAGGTTCTGTCCATAATTATATAGTTTTCGTTCCTGAGCGAAAATACAATATCACTGCAATATGTCCCAATAATAATATAAATCTTAATATTTCTTACATTTGTATAAAGGATAACAGTAAACCGCAAGGGAAACAATACTGTTTGCTTTAGAACTTCTGTCCCATGACATACAGGATAACTTTTCTGGGAACGGGAACTTCCACCGGAGTTCCATTAATTGGTTGTCAATGCAGGGTGTGCCGTTCCGAAGACCGGAAAGACAAACGTCTGCGTGCTTCTGTCCTGGTGGAAATAATACAGGATAACGGGCAAAGGGCTAAAATACTCATAGATGCCGGGCCCGATTTCAGGCAGCAAATGTTGACTTACGGAATCGATTCTCTGGACGCGATCCTGTTGACTCATGAACACCGGGACCACATTGCCGGTCTGGATGATGTCAGGGCCTTTAATTTTTTGTCCAATAAACCGGTCCCGATCTATGCGGAACAAAGGGTGTTGGATTCATTACGCAAACAATTTGATTATGCGTTTTCGGATTTTAGATCTCCCGGGTTACCGGAAATGACGTTGCACCCCATAAATAATGAACCGTTTTATATCCGGGACATTCCAGTCATCCCGGTTCGGGCCATGCACGGCCCGTTACCAATTTTCGGGTTCCGCACAGGCCCTATAGGGTATCTGACCGATGCCAAAACCATCGAAAACAAAGAACTGGAAAAATTCAGAGGTATAGAAATTTTTGTGGTCAGTACGGTTCAAAGAACGGTACACAGAACCCATTTTTCCCTGTCACAGGCCATTGACGTAGCGCAAGAAGTAGGAGCACCGGAGAGTTACCTTACCCACCTTTCGCATTGCCTTGAACCGTATGAAGAACTACTTGCTTCGCTACCGCAGGGTATTGAACCTGCTTACGACGGATTGGTCAGGGACGTTGTGGTTAGAGATATACAATGATGTAATACATCATGATGCCGCTGGCGACAAGTTTTAATCCAATACCAAACAGAAACCCAAGGAAAGAACCGAATGCCGGTTTGAGTGATCCCGAAAATCCCTTTTTTGTTTTGTTGTACATAATTTCTCCCAGCAGGGCTCCCAGGAAGGCTCCCAGGATCATCCCAAGCGGCGGGAAAAAAACAATTCCCAACAACATTCCGGCTAAAGCAAACCTTGTAGCAGCAGAGCTCCCTCCGGTCAATTTGGTGAAATATGCCGGTACCAGATAATCCAGTACAGTAACTACTGCCGCAATAATTCCCCACAAAAGCAGAAAAGACCATTTCATAGCGCTGTCGGGTAAAAAAAACAGGAGCAACAAGCCCAGAAAGCTCAAAGGCGGCCCCGGCAATACGGGAAGCAGACAACCTGCAAGGCCGGCAATTCCCAGGATTACGGCCAGTATCCGGATTACAATATCCATTCTACAAAACGCTTTTTGGCATTACGCAGGTCTTTGGCCAGGATCCATCTGATATCGGACCGGATTGTCCGGAACCATTTATAATACTGATAAAATGTAAGGGGAGAGGGCATGAACACCAGGGACAATGCCAATGCGAGCTCCCATTCAAAAATACCAAAAACAGTAATTGCAAATACAACGAAAGTGATTGTCCAAAGAAGTAATGTTGTTACAAAACGGACTGAATTATGAAAAGCGTGGTCTTCGATCCTGGAACAAAATAAACAGGATGCAAGCAGTGTAGGTGCGTAAAGAATGGTGCTGACAACAAAAAAAGGAAACAACAACAGCAATAGCAAAAATCTGTAAATGATCGTTATGCCGGGATTCGGGTTGGAAACCGAAGCCATACTGATCCTTTTTCTTTTGCGGGTCTCTGCAAACCCGGCGATCTCTTCCAGGATGTTTCCGGTATTTTCAGGATCTGCTTCGCGTCTGGTTTCGATCAGTTTCACTGTATACCGGTTGGCTGTCAACCTGTTTTTTAAAACGCGGTGTTGAAGGCTTAATTGTTCAATCCGGTCGTGACAGGACATGTTGCACAACTCAAGGGTGGCGTCGTAATGAGCATCGTCGGGAATGTATAGGATCAATTCCTTCAGATCTTCCTGAAGTTTTTCTTTCAGATCGTTCATAATGACGGGCTCTTCCTTTCCGGGATTAGCCTTAACAAAAGCCGTCACGTCTATGGGATGGCCTATTTGTAATAAAAGCGAGGAACGGTAACGAAAGAAGTTGCCGTGTTCTATACCAATGGGAACAATGTATACGGGTTTTTCCCCGGCAATTTCCTCGTTGGCTAGCAGCGCTATGCGAAATATGCCTTTGCCCAGGGGGAGCAAACTGTGCATGGGCCGGTGCGTGCCTTCGGGAAGAATAACAAACGGCACGTTGTGACAAAGTACTTCAGCGGATCGCTTAATGACTTCATCATTCTTTTTCAGCGTATTACGGCCGTCACGGATCCTGTTAATGGGCATGATCCGTAAAAAGAAAAATATTTTGGCCAGAAGCGGTTTTCTGAAGATGTCGGCTCTTGCCACAAACACTTTGGGACGCGCATCCAGGTCGAGGACGGCCAGCGCATCCATCAGTGCATTGGTATGATTGGGCGCAAAGATTAGTGCTCCGTCTGAAGGGAGAGTCTCTATCCCGTAATATTCCCGTTTCCCGTAAGATAGTCTGAAAAAGAGTCCTACGTAATACTTTAGAACGGTATAATAAATATTCCTTTCATATATCCGCTTCTTACGTTTTGTGCCCATGAGCTTTCTAAACAGATGTTTTCCGGGTCAGACGCCTATCCCTCCAGATAAAGAGGAAAGATACACCGAGTCCCGAAATAATATGCCATACTCCCCACCAGGCCGTTATAAACAACATGCCTCCGAGGGCAAGTTCAGGAGGAAATATTTTTGGATTAAATAAAAGGACCAATCCCAGCCCGGAATTTTGAATACCGGTTTCTATGGTCAACGTACGCCTGTCTTTGCGGGGTATTTTGAAAGCGCTCCCCACTCCGTATCCGATACTCAAAGCCAACGCATTGTGCAGTAACACGATGATGAAAATAAAAAAGATATATTTGATGAAAAGATCAAAATTGTTGCTGAATGACAGTACGACCATGGCAATGAAGAAAATCAGTGAAAAATATTGCATGGGTTTCTTCATCTTTTCGGCGGCTTTCGGGAAGAAATGAACAAAAAGTATTCCCAGCACCAGGGGTATGCCCAGCAGGACAAACACGGTCTCCAAAGTCTGCCAGATGTCAATGTGCAGTGGTTGCAATGCGGCGTCGGCATAACGGTTCAGATAACGCGTATACAATCCCCCCCAGAATGCAAAGTTGAACGGTGTCATAAAAGTGGCCGCAGAAGTACTTATGGCCGTAAG
>JBAZHT010000088.1:0-7000 GCA_041652255.1 Bacteroidales bacterium | reverse complement strand
GAAATTGGCTCGGCAAACATCACAATAACAAAAATCCCATAGCGGATACACGCGATCCTGCACCACGTTGCGGGATTCGTGCAGCCCGTAAGGCAAAATGGCGTCCGGGTAGCGGATGAAATCCAGGTGGACACCCGTCAAACCTTCTATCTGCGCCAGCTCGGACACACGGTCTTTGAGGTATTGAGCGGTTTCAGGACGGGAAGGGCACAGCCAGCGGTAATGCTCACGATTATAGAGTTTTATATCCAGACAAGACTCCCCCAGGGCATTCACCTGGTACCAATCGGGATGTGCGTTTCGCAAGTTCATTTCTGTCCGGTTAATTGTCCAGATCCACGCATGCAGCTCTATTCCATACTTTTGGGCATAAGGCAGGGCTGTTTCAATAATGTAAATGGCCGCATGGTCCCGGAAAGACGGGGTGTCCGACGGCTTAGCTGCTGACCGGGAGGCTGCATTAACGGATGCAGTGGAAGTAGCAGGATCAATGACTGCGTTTGAAGAGGCCGGGTCCTCCATCACCTCGGGGTAGCCCCCGTGACACTCCAGCAAGATGGCATCTATCCCCACTTCTGAAGCCTTTTGGAAATAATGCTCCCATTGCCCCGGGTTCATTGTGGTTTTGCCTGCCATCCAGGCCCAGACTTTCTTCGCGGAATCTTCGCGCGGTGTGCAGGAAACGAGTGCCATAACTATCAATGCAAATTTAGGCATCTTGAAGCTACCGCGCCACTTTGTTTCACAAAAAAACGTAAAGTTCTGTAAATGTGGTTTTTGTATTATTACGTAAAGTTAAGTGGCGCGGCAGCTTCAAGATGCCCGGCTGTTCCTGCGCCACTGCCCCCACCGCTGTATGTGAGGGTCAGCCGGTGCATGGCGCGGGTGACAGCTATGTAGATCAGGCTTTCACGCTTTTTCAGATTGTACAATGCATGAATTCCAATATAAATGGGGAGGGTTTTGTCCCGGGGGCCGTCCGCGTTCCGGGAAAGACCGGGATGCTGCGCGTTGTCAGCGCATTGTAGGCCGTCAGTTTTCCGGGAAATGTCTGCGTTGCAGGTGAATGAGGGAGTAAAGTCGATCCTTCCGAAATAGGGCGAATTGTACTGTTTTCTCAGCCGGCTACGGGCTGCAATCTGATTGTTCCCGACGGCCAGCAGGTTCAGGATGCTTTCCCGCATGGACCGTTTCTCCTGGGCATCAATGTCTTTGTTGTTCCACAGGTACTCCTTGTATTCCTTTAACGTCTGCACATGATCCTCTACGGAATCACCTGTGTTGTCAATTCCGTCACGGATAAAATTCCTGATCTTTTTGAGGTACTCCCGTTCCTGTTCTTCGGTGCTGTTAAAAACCATACGCAAGTATAGTTAAATTTTCAGCCACCAGCTTCTCCAGGCACTAATATCGTTCTTAATTTCATTTTTTCTTCCCGAGATCTTTTCCAGTACTTCTTCCACGTAATTATTATCCAGCGATTTTTCTTTCCTGGAAGCCATATATTCGATCAATACGGGAACGGCCTCAATGGCATCGGGTCCCATTATATTCAAAATTTCCAATCCAAGATTACAGTATTCAATATCAGTATCAGCCAAACAATAATTGTTGAGGTTGTATGTAATTAATTGGATCATTTCTCCAGGTTTGCGTTCAAATTTTTCTAACATCATCACACTCATGGCTTGTCCTCTTACAAATTTGTTTGCATCGCAAAAGCACCTGTAAAGATAGTTTGTGTAATATTCGGCCATTTGCTCACCGGAAAGCAACGTATCCTGCGTTTCCCATAATTGTGACATGAAATTTTTATTCAGGAACAAGTCTTTCAAATCAGGGAGTGGTGCATCAGGCTCTCTGCCGGCTCTTCCGGAAAAATCTGCTTTATATTTCGTAAAGCCGTATTCGGTCTTTTTTTCAACCACTTTTGCTTTGGGTAGTTTTTCGGAAACTGCCAATTTGATCGGCATTTTATCATCTGTCTTCAATAAAAAAGAACCTTGAATATCGTATCCCGTGTAAAAATATCCAAGATCGAAATATGAAGCTCCTAATGATCTGATCTTAAAATCAACCAGTAATTGCGTTTCGCAACCTTTGTGCATGGGGATGATCCTGATCCCTCTCTTTTCAAAATAATCTTTCAGTATTTCAAACCCTTTTTCTCTGTAAGCTTTTTCCAGTCCAGGTGACTGAGGAAAAGAAACCGAAATTTTCAACCCGATTTCTGTACACAACTTGTTGTCCCATGATGCAACAGGTGTTGGCACAATCTTTTGGATGATCAGAGGTTTTTCTTTTTGCAAAGCTTTTATACCATCTATACACACTTTCGCACTATCGGCGTATGCCCCTTGCGGATAGTTTTCAAGATAAAATTCATAGGAAGTTATGTCATGACTCGATGCAACAAGATCCCAGATCTTATTTTCACGAGAACAGGATGACAATATTACCAGAAACAGTATAGCAACCTGAATGCATTGAATATGTCTTTTTTCCATAATACGTAAATTTAGAAAAATCTCTGAGATTTTTCTACCTTCGATAATCTAAAATTTGAATGATCATGAAAAACAACACACGTCTTCTCTACGGACTTTTGATCACTATTCTGATTTTTGTGATTGCCACCTTGCTTGGCGGTAGAGTATCGCTTCACAGTAATTTCTTTCCAAATTCCTTTATCACACACTCTGTCATGTTGCTCCTTTCCGCAGCGGTTATCCTGGCACTAAGAAATCAAGTACGCTACCGGATTGCCCTGCCCGGGTTCAAATCCATTTGGAAACCGGCGCTATTTGGCTTCCTGACAGCAGTGGTTATTAATATCCTGCTGACCGTTATCACCAGAATTGCAGGAGGAAAACTAGAGGCCCATCCCCTACTGGAGACTTCTTCCCCGCTCCAAACCTTCCTCTTCATTTTTATTTACGCAAGCATTGCCGAGGAGGTGCTCCTGCGGGGTTTCCTGCAAAACATCCTGAGCCCTCTGAGTGTCCGCGGAATCCGTATTTTCAGGTGCAGGCTGAGCCTGCCGGTGATCATCAGCGCCGTAGTATTTGGTCTGATACACCTGATCCTGCTGACCACCGGAGTGAGCGGTCTATTTGCAACCCGGATCGTTATATTTACCACTGTTTTAGGACTGTTTGCCGGATACTATCAGGAAAAGCACAACAACAATGCCCACGCCATCATTGTCCACATGGCCGGAAACCTAATGGGGCTGGTTGCTGCGTTTATTTGAGGCGCCTTCCATCTTCAAGCTGGCGCGCCACTGCGTTTTTGCAAAAAACGTAAAATGCAACAAACGTGTGTGTTGCATTTTCACCTTTGGTGAAGTGGCGCGCCAGCTTGAAGATAACTGCCCCAGGTAAAGATGAAGCAGTTTTGTGTTAATTGGAGGGCATTTGATGCCTGAATTTTTCAAAAAAGTGTGGGTGTTGGTCATATCATAGCGGGGTTGCAAAGACCCGTAACGCCGGACCAGGCTGTGGGGGTCGTCGGTGTCTTTATTGAACAGAGAAGCGAGTATCCGCAGGGGGTTTTCCCTGATGTTTGTTTGCAACAATTCTTTTTTCCAACGATCATAAGGAACTATGCTGATCTTGTACCCATTTCTGTGTGAGGCTCTTACCACTTTATTCACGGTGAGTTTTCCAGGATTCAAAATATTGAACGCAAGACCGCAGGCACCCTCTTGACGCGAGATATGCGCGATTGCGTCAGCCACGTAATCCACAGGGACCATGTGGAAGCGGGTGTTGATGGCAGGGGCTTTTTGCATCTGAATGCACCCGGTTATCATTCGGCTTAGCAGATCTTTTGTTTCCCAAATTCCGTGCACGGTATCGCCGGCAATTTCTCCTGGCCGGTAAATGCAGGCTTTCAATCCGCGTTCCCTTGCTATTTGCACCAATTTTTCCGATACCCATTTGGTTTCCGAATAGCCTAAAAAATAGCCTTCAGAGGAAGTCAACGGATCGGATTCGTATACTTTTTTCCCGAAATGTGAAGGATTGTCATACACACTATAGGAAGAGATGTAATGAAAATACTTGGCTTTCCCCAGGCTCGCAAAACGCAGGCATTCCCGTGTCCCGCCTACGTTGGTTCCTTCCAGGTAACCGTAAGGGAAAAGAAAGTTCAACAGTGCCCCGTTGTGATATACAGCGTCAACCTCCATGCTCAGACGTTCGTAGATGTCTTCTTTCATGCCCATCAGGGGTTTGTCCAGTGATCCGGTAACAGCCTGTATGTGTTTGGCATACTCCTCTTTCCAGCATCGGAAGTGTTTCATGTTTCCAATGATCCGTTTGAGACCGGCAACTTCATCCCGTGCCCGTACATGGCAGTAAATGGTGATCTCTTGCGGCAAATTCTGCTCAATTAAAGAGCGGATGAGAAATGCACCCAAAAATCCGGTACTCCCGGTTAGGAACAACCGCCGGCACTCACTCAAAGAATGGGTATAAACTGCGCATTCAGCGGTAGCGGACCAGCTGGCAGTATCTGAGTACCCGGCAGGGACAGAGAAGCCTGCATCAGATGCGCATTCAGCGGTAGCGGACCGGCTGGCAGCGGGTGTAATGGAGCTGTCCAGGTAACATTCTTCCCGGAGATCGATCTTTTTTATGCTCCGATTCCCTTCCAGCATCTTTGTCTGAATGTACTCAGAGATCCCGTTGACGGATGCATTCATTCCTATTTCCGTGATATCCAGTTTTATATGAAATGTATCTTCCAGGAGGCAGGCACATTCCACCAGTTTTAGCGAATCGCCTCCCAGTTCCATAAAGCCCGTATCCAGATCGTAAGCACCTGTTTCCAAAAGGGTGTCGAACACGGCCTTTACCTTTTCATGAATACCGTCTACCGTGATTTCAGGAATCGTTGTTTTTTGACTTGCCGAGGTGTTTTCCCTGCTGCTGAACAACACCTCCAGTTTCCCCTGCAGGTAGTGCTCCCTGACCTTGTGCGTGCGGATCTTCCGGTTGTCTGTTCTTGGCAGGCTGTTCTTTTTGGCAAACACCACATCGTAAAACGAGAATTCAAAATGGCGGGCCATTTCGTGATTGATCTTTGTCGCCAGGGCTGCCAAGTCCGAGTTCACCTTATCGGTTTCCAGGCAAATAGCCACGGCTTCCTGTTTGGTTGCTTCCACCGGGAAAAAGACGGCCGATTCCATGGATACGGCCGGAATGTGTTTTTGCAAAAAGGACCTGATATCAGCCGGATGCACATTATGCCCGTTCACGACTATCAATTCCTTGATCCGCCCGGTCATATAGAAATTCCCCCTGTAGATCAACCCCAGGTCCCCGGTTTTGTAGAATTCTCCCTGAAGGCCTTCTACACGGGCCCTGAAGTTTTCGTTGTCCTTCACTTTTCCCCAGTAACCCTCACAAACACTGTCCCCCTGGATGTAGATCTCCCCTATTTGTCCGTCTTCACAGGGTTTCCTGCTTTCCGGATCCACAGCCACCATAGTCAGGTTTTTTACGGGTTTGCCGAGGCTGACCATCTCTTTTCCCTGTTCCTGCTCGCAGGAAATGAAGCGGTTCTTGCGAAGTGCCTCGGCATCGACCCACAGGGTCTGGTAGTTGCGGTTGGCTACTGTAGCCAGGCAGACGTTCTCTGCCAGGCCGTACCCCGGAGCAAACGCATCGGGACCCACGGCAAACAACCCGGAAAAATTCCTGATAGTGACCGGATCCACAAACTCGGACCCGTTAACAAAATGCGTTACGTGCGAGAGGTCGTATGCTGCGGCTTCCTGAGGGGTGAGGATGTGCTGAAAGACGGCATACGCACTGTTGGGCCCGGCAGTGATGTTGACTTTAAACTCGGCAAGCATCCTGAGCCAAAGCGTTGGTTTTTGCAGAAATTGCAGGGTTGGCAGAAAATACGCGGTTCCCTCCAGGGCCATCACGGGAAGAAAGAGGCCAATGAGGAGGCCCAGGTTGTGGAAAAAAGGGATCCACATGGCCAGGTTGTTACCGGTTGAAAAATCGTACACATCAAAGACCTGATGGATGTTGGTCATCAGGTTTTTCATTGTGACCATGACGCCTTTGGGATCACTCGTAGAACCCGATGTGTATTGCAGGTACACGATTTCTTCGGGGGTGGCCGCATGTATGGGAAAGTCATTTGTCCTTATTGGCAGTCGATCGGTATAAACTCGTTTCAATCCCAGTGCCGGCAACAGGGCCTCCCTGACCAGCCGCTTCTTTACATCAATACCTGAGTGTTGCGACTGGTCCTGTTCCAGTTCCAGTGCGTAATTGGAGACAATGAACCTGGGTTTGCAGGACCTGACTACCGCAATGAAGCGTTGCACTTTGCCTTCATCGATGGGCGGAGGGATAACTGTGAATACGGTGCCGGCCATCATGGCCCCGTAGACTGCATACAGGGTACCTGGGTCCTGTAGCGAAAGAATGACCACCCGGTCCCCTTTTCTTGCCCCTTTTTCCATCAATTCCCCGGCAACGGCTTTGGCATTGTCGAAAAGCATTTTCAGGGTGATCTCATGGCCGGTTGGTTGATCGGTAGAATAATCCAGGAAGTTGTAAATGATCCTGTCAGGAGATCCTGTGACCCTGTCTTTGAGAATATCTATGATGCCTTTCATGTGTCTTTTGCGGTCATGCTTCTGTTATGGTTCTGTTATGGTTCTGTTATGGTTCTGTTATGCTTCTGTTGCGATCAGGTTTCTGTTATGTTTCTGTTATGGTTCTGTTGCGATCAGGTTTCTGTTGCAGTTATGTTTCTGTTATGGTTCTGTTATGCTTCTGTTATGCTTCTGTTGCGGGATGTTGCTCATTCACAAATACATTCATATGGTGTTTCATGGTGTCAAACAATTGCAGGATCTTTTGACGGTCCTTGTCATTCCCCCTAATCGCTACAGAAAAATACAATGCATTGCACATCATATATATGTTAAGACTAATATACGGTTTATACTGTACCGGACCAAAAAACAATC
>JBAZHT010000087.1:0-7103 GCA_041652255.1 Bacteroidales bacterium | reverse complement strand
TTGGCAATCAACATGGCATTCTTGTTCTGCATTTCCCTGCTCCAAAGATCGGACATCAGTTTCAGGCAGGCAATCAGGTTGGTCGGACTGATCAGCACTATACGTTTACGGTAAGCATAGCTCCACAATCCCGGATCTTTTTGAATGGCAATTAAATATGCGGGTTCAACAGGAATGAACATCATCACAAAATCCAGAGAACCCTGGAAATTGTCGTATTGTTTGGCAGCCAGTTCGTCAATGTGCTTTTTCATGGATACCAGATGTTCCGTCAATGCCGGTTGCTGCTCTTTTGAAGAAGCACCTGAAGCATACCGCTCATAGGCAACGAGCGACACTTTGGAATCCACAATAATCACCCGTTCCCCGGGCAGGTGAATGACCACATCGGG
This sequence comes from Bacteroidales bacterium, assembly GCA_041652255.1. GTDB lineage: Bacteria > Bacteroidota > Bacteroidia > Bacteroidales > UBA932 > DMER64. The sequence goes on along the minus strand of JBAZHT010000087.1, from coordinate 6,711 downwards.
ATAGAGGATACTGCCCTGCTCGGTGCGAAAAGATTCCTGCATCACGTAATGTGTATCCTTTTCCAATCCCGACTGTTCCAGGATCCTTTCCAAAACCATTTCCCCCCAGTTCCCCTGCGTCTTGGGACTTCCCTTAAGTGCCTCGGCAAGATTGTTTGCCTGTGCACTTACAATATTGGTCTGTTCTATAAGGCCCCTTATCCTTTCTTCCAGTGTTGAACGCTGACGTGTGTCTTCTATATGGGTATCCTCAACTTTCTTCTTAAATTCCACGATCTGTTCCCCCAGGGGTTTGAGCAATTGCTGCATACTATGGAAACTCTTTTGCTCAAATTTCCGGGAGTTGACTTCCAGGATCCGGTTGGCCAGGTTCTCAAACTGTAAAGTAAGTTTCTCCTGCATCTTTTCCAGTTCCTGGTCCTTAAGCTCCAAGGCTGTCCGGGCCGAGGCGATTGCTGAAGTAAGGTCCCTTATCTCGGTTTCCTTTTCTTTGAGATCCGCATCCTTCTCTTTGATCTCTCTGTCTTTACTGCGTAACTTACTGTTATTCAGTAACCAAATTACCAATCCTCCTGCGATGATCCCGACCGCAAGACCTGCTGTTAATAAAACTGTATCCATGACAACAAAATTAGCAAAAAAGTGGGTGCTACGCACACATGACCTTTTTCGCTATTTGCGCCAGAGTCTGGTCATGTCTTCCAATGTCTTGCCTTTTGTTTCCGGAACCATCTTAAAGACGAAAATTGCGGACAACAGGGAGAATATGGCATAAATCAGGTAAGCCCCGCCGGTACTCCACTCGGAAAGGGACGGGAAAGTGGAAGATACCACAAAGTTGGATATCCACTGGGCAGCCACCGCAATGGCCACTGCCTGCCCCCGGATAGTATTCGGGAAAATTTCTGAGATAAGCACCCAGGTGATGGGGCCCCAGCTCATCATGAAAGAAGCGGTGTAGATGATGATAAATACCAGGGCAGCCACTCCAATAACATCCAGAAATGACAGAATACTCAAGGCGATCATCCCGGTCATCATACCAAATGATCCAATGATCAACAAAGGTTTACGGCCGAATTTGTCTACCGTGGCTATGGCTACCAGGGTGAAAATAATGTTCACTACCCCCATAACCACTGTCTGCTTCATAGAAACATCTCCGGAAGCTCCCAGACTCTCAAAGATCCTTGGAGCGTAATACAACACCACGTTGATCCCTACAGCCTGCTGGAAGAAGGACAACAATATCCCTATGACCACAACGGTTATTCCGTATGAAAACAATTTCTCGCGCTTTTCTATCACCGTTTCCTTGATTTCTTGCAGGATTTTTTGTGCAGGTAGTAGTCCGTTTATTCGGGTCAGAACGTTCAGGGCTTTTGTTTCGTTACCCGACATGACCAGGTAACGCGGGGTCTTGGGAACGAACAGCAACAGAAGCCCAAAGGTGGCTGCCGGAAAGGCTTCGCTCAAAAACATCCTTCGCCATCCGAGTTCCATCATGGCTTGTTCAATATTTCCCGGGAGGTTGATCCGTATCACGTAATTGACAAAATATACCACCAACATACCGAAAATGATAGCAAACTGGTTGACGGAGACCAACCGGCCCCTGACGTTGGCAGGAGACACCTCGGCAATATACATGGGACATATGGCAGAGGCAAGGCCTACACCAATACCACCCAGAACACGGTAAGCGTTAAAGGTCAGAAGCAGGGAAAAGGTGGGTTTCCCAAATTCGAAGAACAACATCTCGGGACGAGAAGATCCGATCGCTGAAAGCAAAAACAAAACGGAAGCAAATATCAAAGAATTGCGTCTCCCCCAGCGGGAAGCCAGCAATCCAGATATGGCACCGCCTATGACGCATCCAATGAGGGCACTGGATGCCGTGATCCCGTGCCATCCTTTGCTGTATATGAAATCCGTCGATTGCGAAAAGAAAGCTTCCAGGGCTTTCTCGGCACCGGATATGACAGCCGTGTCGTATCCGAACAAAAGTCCGCCCAAAACGGCTACGAAGGTAAGTCCTCCAAGGTACAGTTTACTGCCTTTGTCCATATTTTTCATTACGGCAGTCATCCTAGATGTACATACTTATGATGGTTTCGTACAGCTCCTGCTGTCCGCTTATCTGTGGGGGTTCTCCAACTTTCCGGCCGTATTCGTAAATGGTCTGGAAATCAAGTTTTCCTTCTTCAAATTCCTTTCCTTTTCCGGAATTAAAAGAAGCATAACGCTCTTCACGCATTTTCAGGTATGGAGAATCCTCCAAAATGGCGGCAGCCGTTTCCAGCCCCCGGGCAAACGTATCCATACCGGAAATATGAGCGATCACCAGGTCCTGCAGGTCTGTGGAATTTCTTCTAATGTGTGCATCAAAATTCACGCCCCCGTTATGCAGACCCCCGGCCTGAAGTAATACCATCATGGCCTGGGTTACTTCCCAGATATCTATGGGGAACTGGTCTGTATCCCATCCGTTCTGGTAATCTCCTCGGTTGGCATCAATCGAACCCAAAATACCGGCATCTGCAGCACATTGTAATTCATGTTCAAAGGTGTGTCCGGCCAACGTGGCATGGTTCACTTCAATATTGATCTTGAAATCTTTGTCCAGGTCGTATTTCTTCAAGAATCCCAGGATGGTTTCAACGTCAGTGTCGTATTGATGTTTTGTGGGTTCCATTGGTTTAGGCTCAATCAGGAAAGTCCCTTTGAAGCCTTTAGCCCGTCCGTAATCGCGGGCCTTTTGAAGCATCAGTCCCAAATGGTGTTTTTCGCGTTTCATGTCTGTGTTCAGCAAAGACATGTACCCTTCGCGACCTCCCCAGAAGACATAGTTGGTACCGCCCAGTTCAATGGTGGCATCTATGGCTGTCTTGATCTGTACCACAGCTCTGGAAACCACATCAAAATCCGGATTGGTTGCGGCTCCGTTCATGTACCTTTTATGTCCGAACACGTTCGCTGTTCCCCACAGGAGTTTGATCCCTGTTTCCTGTTGTTTTTGCTTGGCATAAGCCACGATCTCTTTCATACGGGCTTCGTATTCCTCTACGGTGGGTCCTTCAGCTACCAGGTCTACATCGTGGAAACAATAATACTCAATGCCCAGCTTTTGCATAAATTCAAAACCGGCATCCATTTTTTCTTTTGCGGCCGTTACGGGATCCGGTGATTTCCACCACTCACGGGAAATAGTGCCGGGGCCAAACTGATCCTGTCCGTCTGCACAGAGTGTGTGCCAGTAAGCCATGGCAAATTTCAGCCATTCCTTCATTTTTTTACCATAGACCACTTTTTCGGGGTCATAATAGCGAAAGGCCAACGGATTGCGGCTGTCCTTTCCTTCGAATTTGATTTTTCCAATACCCGGAAAATACTCTTTTGTTGCCATATGAATATTATTTAAACGTTAGTTAATGATGAATCCAATTCTTGTTTCCATACTTTATAAGCTTGCTCCAGGGGCGCTTCCCAGGATGATTCCGGTGTTTGTGTCAGGACCTTATCCAGGCCCAGGAAACATGCCTCCCTGCTTATGTACAATCCGGCTCCCCAGGCAGCTCCACGGGCTGCACCCAGTGCCCCGTCTGTATTGTACAGTTCAATGGTGGCTCCTGTCAAACTGGCGAGTGTTTTAATGAACACGGGACTCAGGAACATATTGGCCTGGCCGGCGCGGATTATTCCGGGTTTCATGCCCATTTCTTTCATTATTTCTATGCCGTACCTGAACGAAAAGGCAATCCCTTCCTGTGCCGCCCTCACAAAATGGCCCCTGTGATGACGGTTCAGATCCAGACCCGACATACGGACTCCCGTATAACGGTTTTCCAGCATTCTTTCGGCCCCGTTCCCGAAAGGCAGGATCAACAAACCATCACTTCCTGCGGGTACGGCGGAAGCTTCACGGTTCATCTGATCGTAAGACATGCCGGATAAAAGGTTACGCCGGATCCAGGCATTCAATATACCGGTGCCGTTAATGCACAGCAAGATCCCGTAATGCGGGTTGTCCCGGTGATGATTCACATGCAGGAACTGGTTCACCCGTGAAAGAGGATCGGGAGTTGATTGAGCGGTAATCCCGTATACCACCCCGGACGTTCCGGCTGTGGCAGCCACTTCTCCTTCTTCCATCACATTCAGGGAAAAGGCATTGTTGGGCTGGTCCCCGGCACGGTAGGAAACCGGAGTGCCCTTGGGAATATTCCATTGTTTTTCAACCGCTGCCGAGGTCAGGCTTTGTATCCCCAGCGAAGGTTTGTGGCCCGGCACGAAAGAAGCAGGTATTCCGTAATACTCTCTTACGAAACCTGCCGGGGCATCATCCCGGAAATCCCAGAGGATCTGTTCGGACAAACCACTGTCAGTTGTTGACATGTCTCCCGTTAATTTATAAGCTATATAATCTCCGGGTAAAAAGAATTTGTAGGTTCCGTCAAAAACATCCGGTTCGTTCTCTTTGACCCAGGCCATCTTGGATGCAGTAAAATTACCGGGCGAATTCAGAACGCGTGTCAGGCATTCTTCTTTTCCAATTTCTTTTAATGCTTTTGCCCCAATCTCAACGGCCCTGCTGTCACTCCATATAATTGACTTACGGAGCGGTTTCCCGTTTTTGTCAACGCAGACCAAACCGTGCATTTGATAAGTAATCCCAATGGATTTTACATCTTTTAGAGAATACCGGTCATCCAGTTGCTTCAGGCAACGGCCTACGTTTTCCCACCACATATCGGGATCCTGCTCGGCCCATCCCGGACGTACCGCCTGAACAGGCATTTCTGTTTCCGGACATGTAGACACTCCCAGGCACCTGCCGGATTCCACATCCAGCAGAGATACTTTTATAAATGATGTTCCCACATCAATGCCAATGCTTTTCATATTATTCGTTCCAATTGATAAAATTCAGTTTTCTGGTTTTTTTCTCTTCTTTTCTGTAACGGTGTTTGTCAAAAACGTAATAAGCCGCCGGTTTATGGGCAACGCCCTTCTCTTTTTCACCGGTCGGCAAGATGTACCCGCATCCGATGATTTTTTTCCGGAAATTGCGGTTGTCTATCTCCACCCCCAAAACGGCTTTGTACAAATCTGCCAATTCCCGGATCGTGAATTTCCGGGGCAACAATTCAAAGGCAATGGGAGAATGTGTCATGTCCCGGGAAAGCATGGCCAAAGCCTTGTTCAAAATATCTTTATGGTCCATGGCAAGTGAAGTGATAGAGACAACTTCTTTCCAGAAAGCTTCTTTTTCCAGGGTGTGGGACATGATCTTATTATCCAGTTTGACCAGGGCATAATAAGCCACCGTAACGACCCTGGTGGTCTGAACACCGTAAAAATGATTGATCCATTCCAGGTCTTTGTCTCCTACCCTGGCGGGATCTGAAAAAACAGACAATTCTTTAAGAAAGACATCCCGCAAACCGGTCATTTCTGCCAATACCCTGTAAGCGGCCGAAGGAATGTCTTCCTGATCTGTGATCAAACTGCCGGGCAATTTCAGATCCTGACCGTCCCTTTTGATCAAAAGGCATTTCAGGGATCGGCCGTCAAAACCGAACACTACACAGTCAACAGAAACTGAATGATTCGTTTGCACAACTCAAAGTAAGTAAGAATCATTCTAAAAAACAAACTTAGCGTAAAAAATACGCTAAGAAATTTTTATTCCATGATTACTTCCATATGCATAAGATCCTGAAGATCGTAAACAGGACGTTCCAACTTCAAAGGAATGGCTTTTTGGGAAAATGTCTGAAAATACAACAAGCACGCATCGCGCCACCATTGGGCATCCCTGGCCTGGATCTTCAACTTGTATTGAATGTCCTTAAATCGGGTTTTGTCTACGTAAGGTTCCAGACTGTCCCATGTTTTTTGAAATCCCCTGACCTGATCTACTCCAAGCGTATAAAGGCGGCACATTTCTTCCCAAAGCGTATTGCCGTTTTGCATAATATGATCCCACGGCACATGGTGAAACCATAAGAGCAGGTTTTCAGGACATGTCTCTACATTATCATATAGACCGGACAAAGGTTCAAAATACTGACTTACCGCATTACTCCCGGTTGTTGAGCGGTCAAATCCCACACCAAGACCATCGGCTTTGTGATAATAAGGGGGCTGCCAGTCCGGACGCGAAAAAGGATCGTTGGCCCAAGGTTCCGGACCGTAATGATGCCCTGTATAGAAAAGATGATGCAAACCCATGGGCATCATATAATTAACCACAGCTTCCCGGGATTCCATCATCATTTGTGACAGGGCCCCGGTAAAAGACTCTTCATTGTTAAAAGTCATGGAAATCCATTCGCGGGCGATATCCCCCGCATCCATCCTGTGATTCCATGCCAGCCGTCCAAAGACGTACCAATTAGCCTGTGCCAGGTGGTGTCCGGTCCAGTTACGGTCGGTACCGGTATTGGCTACTCCGGCTATCGCCGAAATAGCATGATCGAACACAGATCCATCTGTAGTTGAGGCAACATATGTTCCCGGGCCAAGTGCGTACGTATCTGCATCCAGGACTTCTTTGTACAAAGGCCCCAGGTATGCCATCTGCCTGGACCAGCCCAAATATTCCTGGGTGATCTGGAATTCGATCATTAGAGGTGTCCGGCGCATGGCACCGAATAAAGGAGTAAAGGGTTCTCGCGGCTGAAAATCTACTGGTCCGTTCTTAACCTG
>JBAZHT010000086.1:0-7113 GCA_041652255.1 Bacteroidales bacterium | reverse complement strand
TGCCAGTCCGGAAGCTTCCTATATAACGGGACAGGTATTGTCCGTAAACGGAGGATTACATACATAGATAGCTTATGAAAAGAGTTGTTATAACAGGGATAGGTATCCATTCATGCATTGGAACGAATGTGGAAGAGGTGCGGGAAAGCCTGTACACCGGGAAATGCGGCATAGGCATTGATCCGGCAAGGACCGAATACGGGTACCGTTCTCCACTGACAGGCATAGTACCGCGTCCCGAACTGAAAGGTGTTTTGAGCCGCCGCCAGCGGATATGCCTTCCGGAAGAGGGAGAATACGCTTATGTAGCCACGGAACAGGCACTCAATGATGCAGGAATAGATGTGGATTACCTGGAAAATAACGAGACAGGCATTCTGTACGGAAATGATTCTTCAAGTAAAGCGGTCATTGAATCTCATGAGATCTGCGTTGAAAAAAAAGACACTACCCTGCTTGGGTCCGGAGCGATTTTCCAGTCCATGAATTCTACGGTAACCATGAATTTATCTACTATTTTCAAGCTCCGCGGGATCAATATGACCATCAGCGCCGCGTGTTCCAGCGGTTCCCACACCATTGGACTGGGAGCTATGTTCATCCGGCTGGGATTGCAGGATATGATCGTATGCGGGGGAGCACAGGAAACCAATTACCTGAGCATGGCCAGTTTTGACGGTCTGAACGCTTTTTCCACCCGGGTGGATGAACCCCTGAAATCCTCACGCCCCTTTGATAAAAACAGGGACGGTCTGGTTCCCAGCGGAGGCGCAGCCACCCTGATCCTGGAAGAATACGAACATGCCGTAAAAAGGGGCGCCCCCATTTACGGAGAGATACTGGGTTACGGTTTTTCTTCCAACGGAGCCCACATATCGCAGCCCAGCGACAGGGGATCCGCAGTTGCCATGGAGAGGGCTTTGGCCGATGCCGGTCTGAAACCGGTTGATATTGATTATATTAACGCTCACGCCACATCCACTGTAATAGGAGACGGTTATGAGGCAATGGCCATTGACCGGATCTTTGGTGCCTACAAAACTCCCGTTAGTTCCACTAAAGGTATGACCGGGCACGAATGCTGGATGGCAGGCGCCAGTGAGATCGTCTATACCCTGCTGATGATGAAGCATTCTTTCATCGCTCCGAATATCAATCTGGAAGAACCGGATGATATGTCAAAAAATTTGAATATAATTGCCAAAACTTTAGATAAGAAACTGGATATTTGCCTTTCCAATTCTTTTGGATTCGGAGGGACGAACAGCGCATTGATATTGAAAAAAATTTAGCACACACAATATACAGATCATGAACAGGAACGAAATCAAAGAAATCGTTAACAACTTTTTAATTGAAGATATAGAGGTGGAGGCAGATGCCCTGAAAGACGAAGCTTTTCTGAAAGAAGATCTGGGCATAGACAGCCTTGATTTTGTTGACATAGTGGTTGTGGTTGAACAGAATTTCGGGTTTAAGATCAAGCCCGAGGAAATGACCAACGTGAAAACCTTATCCCAGTTTTACGACTATATAGAAGGAAGGATCAAAGCAACGTAATGGCAGAAAAGAAACCGGCGTGGAAGGGAACTACCGGCGGGGGAAATTTCGGACAAAAAGCATTGTTCTTTTTATTCCGCTGCGTAAATATAAGGGTGGGGTATGCCATTCTGGCATTTATTATACCCTTCTACCTGTTGTTCAGCCGAAAAGCTTATCTGGCCATAAAAGACTATATGAAACACATTGGATTCCGGCGCAATCTTGTGTATCATATCTACAAGAACCATTTCCTGTTCGGGCAAATGATGATGGATCGGTTTTACATTTTTGCCCGGAAGAAAAACATTTTCAGATCCCGTATTACGAACTGGGATGAATTTACCCGTTTACTCAACGGCGCGGGTGGTTTTATCATTTCTGGAGCACATGTAGGGAATTTTGAGATCTGCGGATATTTTATGCAGCAGGATCTGAAGAAACTCAATGCCGTGGTATTCGGAGGTGAATCGGCTTTTATCCAGGCTAACCGGGCCAGGGCCCTTTCGGGGAACACCGCAGATCTGATACCGGTTTCCGCAGATATGTCCCATCTTTTTGTGATCAAATCAGCCCTGGAAAACGGGGATATAGTAAGTATGCCCTGTGACCGCCTGTTCGGGAGTACAAAATCTTTTACCATACCTTTTCTGGGAAGCCCGGCTCGGTTTCCTATGGGAGCCTTTATGATGGCTGCCCAGCTGAATGTTCCCATGGTTTCGCTGTACGTGATGAAAGAACGTGGTCTTATGTACCACACTATCTGTAAGACCGTTGAAGTAGATCGTTCTCAATACAAGACTTCCAGGGAAGTCGCCCGGGCACTTTGCCAAAACTACGTAAAGCAACTGGAAGAAGTAGTGGAAGCGTATCCGCACCAATGGTTTAATTTTTACAAATTCTGGGATAACGGTACTACATGATAAAACCATACAACATATTGGAATTGATACCGCACAGACCTCCATTTGTTATGGTGGACAGGCTTACAGAGTTTGAAGGGTATTACGCAGCTACGGAAATGACCATTATGGAAGATAACATTTTTTGTTTGAACGGGTACTTTTCGGAAGCCGGGATGATGGAAAATATGGCCCAGACCTGTGCAGCGCGCCTTGGATACAAAAGCCTTGACAACGATCTTTCCGTTAAATTGGGGATCATTGGTGCTGTTAAGGATTTCAATGTATTTTTCAGACCCGTTCCGGGAGATCACCTGGAAACAGGAATATTGATAGAACATGAGGTGTTCAATGCGATCTTGTTGAAAGCCGAGATCCGGTGCAACGGTAAAACCGCTGCAACCGCCCACATGAAGCTGTTTTTAACCGATACAGAAAGCCAGCCTTATGAAAAAGTCTGATGTCCTTAAGGAAACAAAACAGATCCTGATACGATTCAGTGAAGTAGATTCCATGAACATTGTATGGCATGGATCTTACGTTCTTTATTTTGAAGACGCCCGGGAAGCTTTCGGCAGAAAATACGGACTTACTTACCAGAACTATTTTGACAACGGTTTTTATGCGCCGCTGGTAGATATGCAGTTTGAGTTTAAAAATCCGTTGCAATACGGGGATACAGCCCGTATAGAAATTGAATACATACCGGTTGAAGCCGCCAAAGTGATTTTCAAATACAGGATATTCAGGGATAAAGATAACGCACTGGCTGCCACGGGCAGCACTACACAGGTATTTCTTGACAGCGATTACAAACTGGTATTGTACAGTCCCGCTTTCTATACCGAATGGAAAAAGAGACACAGCGTGATATGATCCGTAAACTTTCAGATAACATAATTTCTTCCCTTGGTTTTACCACAGCCGACAATTACAAAGCGGTTCTTGAGGGAAAAAGCGGCATATCCCCCGGTAAAGATGCGGTCGGCAATGCCATTATGGTTTCCCGCATTGACAAGGAAAAACTGGAAGAAACGTTCCGAAATACTTTCAAAACACAAGAAAATTATACGCTTCCGGAACAGGCGATGCTGCTCTCGGCACATATTGCCATGGAAGAAGCAGGGATCAGGGCTTCCTCGGAACGTACGTGTTTTGTACTTTCTTCTACCAAAGGAAATATCCATTTACTGGGACTCCCCTCGCACGGTTTTGGTAAAGACAGGGTTCATTTGTGGCATACTGCGAGGTTACTGGCAGGTTTTTTCGGAAACCCCAACATACCCGTAACGGTTTCCAATGCATGCATATCAGGGGCATGTGCACAAATCGCAGCTATGCATTTACTGGATCGGGGCACATACGACCACGTGGTGGTAACAGGCATGGATCTGGCACCGGACTTTATAGTCTCCGGCTTTCAATCGTTTAAATCCCTTGACGAGGAACGTTGCCGCCCCTTTGATGCACGCAGAAAAGGTCTGAACCTGGGCGAGGCGGCTGCTACGATCGTTTACGAAAAAGAAAAGAGACCGGGTATCTCTCTGGTCAGGGGAAGCATCCGCAACGATGCCAACCATATATCGGGGCCTTCAAGGACCGGTGAAGGCCTTTTCAGGGCTCTGGAAACAACTTTGGGAGACCTTCCTGCCGGTGATATAGCTTTTGTAAGTGCTCATGGTACGGCTACCCCGTATAACGACCAGATGGAAGCCGTCGCCTTTTTGCGTGCAGGTCTGCAATCCACCCCGGTTTTCAGCTTAAAAGCACTCTTCGGACATACCCTGGGAGCTGCCGGAATACTGGAGTCCGTTATTGCCCTCAAAGCCCTGGAACAAGGACTGATTTTGCCTTCTGCAGGTTACGAAGACCCGGGGATAGAAGGAGACATTAACGTTTCCACTACCCTTTCAAAAACAGATAAAAGATTCTGTTTGAAAACCTTGTCGGGCTTCGGCGGATGCAATGCCGTCCTGTTATTTGAGAATGCCTTATGAAGAAAATAACCTCATATTGCCGCATTACGGACCATCAGGTCATACTGAACGGAAAGAAGCTTGATATCGCTTTTTCAGGCAAACCGGGAACTTCCCGTCTGACTGAAATATACCGCTATCTGGATGCCGGATACCCCAAGTTCCATAAGATGGACAACCTGTCTAAAGCCGGTTTTCTGGCCTCTGAAATGGTATTGCGTGCCCTGGATTACGACAGGGAAACACCCGACGGGTCCACGTCTGTGGTATTTGCCAATAAAAGCGCATCACTGGACGATGACAAACGCTTTCAGGAAACCATAAATCCTGACAATTATTATCCCAGCCCGGCGGTTTTCGTATACACACTTCCCAATATCGTAACGGGAGAAGTTGCCATCCGGAATAAGATCCTGGGAGAAACTTCTTTTTTCGTTTTGGAGGATTTTGATGCGGAAAAAATGCGTATATTTATAGAATGGGCTTTTTTGTCACCCGGTATCAGCCGCGTTTTGTGCGGATGGACTGAATACCTGGACGGTCGTTGTGACGTACTGGTCATGATGGTGGAAAAAGAAAGCTCAAAAGGGATGGATTACAACACATTAAATATTAACCAACTTTATTGAAAACTAACATGGAAGAGTTGATTTTAGAACTAAAAAAACAGATCATCGAAGCGTTAAACCTGGAAGACATTACTCCCGATGACATAGATACGAATGCTCCCTTATTTGTAGAAGGGCTGGGCCTTGATTCCATTGATGCCCTGGAACTGATCGTGCTTATGGAAAAGAATTACGGGATCAAACTGGAAGATCCGGGAAAAAGCAAGGAGATTTTTAAATCCGTTGCTACTATGGCGGAGTACATACTGAAAAACCGCACAAAATAATTTTCCTGATGGAAAAAATATACGTTACAGGGTTTGGTATCATAACGTCCCTGGGTGCCGGTGCGGTTGACACCCTGGAATCCCTGCACCATCGTAAAAGCGGCATAAGATCCTTGCGTTGGCTGGAATCCATGCATTCGCACCTTCCCTGTGCCGAGATACCTTTCAGTACGGACGAATTACGTCGTATGGCAGGTGTTCCAAAGGAACAGATGACCACCAGAACCTCCCTGATGGGCATCATTGCACTGGGAGAAGCCCTGGAAATGGCAGGGATCAGGGAAACGAGCTCCCTGAACCCGGTGCTGATATCGGGAACGACCGTGGGAGGTATGGAAAATACCGAGAGATTTTTCCTGAAGATGCTTACCCCAGACAAAACCTACGACGATTACATCCTCTCACACGATTGCGGGGTCTGTACACAAATGATCGCAGATCATTACGGAGGTTTTGATATGCTCTCTACCCTTTCAACTGCCTGTTCTTCGGCAGCCAATGCGTTGATCATGGGTTCGGACATGATCCGTACCGGAAGAACATCCATAGCGGTTGTGGGAGGCAGTGAATGCCTTTCAAAATTCCACCTGAACGGTTTCAATACGCTCAAGATTCTGGACAAGGATCCCTGCAGGCCTTTTGACGATACCCGTGCCGGCTTGAACCTTGGAGAAGGAGCCGCATACCTGGTACTGGAATCGGAAGCATCTGTCAAGGCCAGGGGCGTTAAACCCTTATGCCTGGTAGCGGGATACGGAAATGCCTGTGACGCATACCACCAGACTGCCTCTTCTCCGAAAGGCGACGGAGCCGTGCTCTCCATGACCAAAGCTTTGAAAGAAGCAGGTCTGAAGCCGGGCGATATTGATTATGTAAATGCACATGGAACCGGGACTCCCAATAACGATGAGAGTGAAGGAAAAGCCCTGATGCGTGTATTCGGGGCAGACAGGGTTCCTCCTGTCTCTTCTACCAAATCCTATACGGGACATACCACCAGTGCAGCAGGAAGCGTGGAATCTGTGATCTCCATACTTGCCATGTTGAACGGCTTTCTGCCGGTTAACCTGAATTACGAAAATCCCATGAAAATGCTGTCCTTCCGTCCGGTTACCGATGAAAAACCGCCCCGGCCCATACGACATGTCATGACCAATTCATTCGGGTTCGGAGGAAACGACACTACATGCATTTTTTCTAAAATCTAACCATTATGGCCGTATACATACAGGCAGCAGCACAAATATCAGTACAAAATCCGCTCTGTGATGATTGGCTGGATAATCCGGTTTCTTACGACGTTCCATTCCAGCGATGCATTGAAGCCGATTACAAACGTTTCCTGGATCCTGTTGCCTCAAGGCGAATGGGAAAAATATTGAAAAGGGCCATAGCCACATCCATGACCGTTGTGGAAGCCACGGGGATCAATGATCCGGATGCCATTATTGTAGGTACGGGCCTGGGATGCCTGGAAACTACGGAAAAATTCCTGATGGCCATGCTGGAGGAAGGGGAAGAATTCCTTCAACCAACCAATTTTATCAATTCCACGCACAATACCATCAGTTCACACATTGCCGTTCATCTGAAATGTACAGGCTACAACAGTACATACGTTCATTTGGGCATTTCTTTTGAAAGTGCCTTGCTGGATGCTTTTATGCAATTTCAACTGGGCAGGATCAACAGTGCATTGGTAGGTGGTTTTGATGAGATGATCCCCAATTACTTTCATGTTCTGGACAAAGTAGGATTCTGGAAAGGAAAAATGGCCGGTGAAACCTCAGTCAGTTTCATG
>JBAZHT010000085.1:0-7160 GCA_041652255.1 Bacteroidales bacterium | reverse complement strand
GTAAACGAATCCTTTGGCGGTTTCTTCCCCAAAACATGAAGTACTTCCGGTATGACACACCGGGCCTGCCGGGTACACCTTGATCAACAACGTATCGCTGTCACAATCCTCCCTTATTTCAACAACCTGAAGGAAATTGCCGGAAACTTCCCCTTTTGTCCACAGGCGGTTCTTGCTTCTGCTGAAAAAAGTCACCCTTTTTTCAGCCATCGTTTTTGTATAGGCCTCAAGGTTCATGTAACCGAGCATCAATACCTGCAGGGTGTTTTCATCCTGAATAATTACCGGGACCAGGCCGTCCCCTTTTGCAAAATCTATCATCTTACTGGAATATTGTTGGTTTTTAAATATTTTTTTAATTCCGGTATGGAAATTTCCCCATAATGGAAAATGCTGGCAGCCAATCCCGCTGTAGCTTGTGTCCGGGTAAAAAGATCCCCGAAATGTTTCATGGAGCCGGCCCCACCCGATGCTATGACAGGAATATTGACCGCTTCCGATACCTGCCCGGTTATGTCCAGGGCAAAACCGTTCTTTGTCCCGTCGTGGTCCATGGACGTAAGCAATATCTCTCCTGCCCCCAGTGATTCTGCCTGTCTGACCCAGTCAATGGTTTTTAAAGGAACCGGTGTTTTCCCTCCGTGAATATAAACCTGCCAGCCGTCGGGTCCATATTTTGTATCTACAGCCAGAACAACACACTGGCTTCCATATTCCCGGGCAATTTCACCAATAAGTTCCGGTTTTATGACAGCAGAACTGTTGATGCTGATCTTATCGGCCCCGGCAAACAGCAAGTCACTGACATCCATAAGGGAAGCGATCCCTCCTCCGACTGTAAAAGGAATAGAAATGCGTGCAGCTATTTTTTTTACCAATTCCACCTTGGTCTTCCGTTTCTCAAAAGAAGCCGTAATGTCCAGAAAAACAAGTTCATCTGCTCCTTGCTCCATGTACTTTCCCGCCAACCCGACCGCATCGCCGGCATCTTTGATGTCCACAAAATTCACCCCTTTGACGGTGCGACCGTTTTTGATATCCAAACAGGGGATAATTCTATTCTTTAACATACTTTTTCAGATCTTTAAGTGTGATTTTCCCTTCATACAGGGCTTTCCCAATAATGGCTCCTTCACAACCGATTTCTTTAAGCCGCAACAGATCTTCCGGAGATGAAACACCTCCGCTGGCAATCAGCCTGACACCGGTTTTGGATAAGACCTCCCGGTACAACGGCAAAGAGGGACCAGACAGCATGCCGTCTTTGTCAATATCGGTGCAGATCACATATTTTACGCCTTTTTTTTCGTAACAGGCAATATAATCAACAACATCACGACCGGAAACCTCTGTCCAGCCACTTATGGCAATTTCCCGGTTTTTACTATCCGCCCCCAGTATAATCCTGTCATTCCCAAATTCTTTCAACCAACGGGAGAACTCCTCGGGCTGCTTCACGGCAATACTTCCGCCGGTAATACGGACAGCCCCGCTTTCAAAAGCAACGCGAACATCTTCACCGGATCTGATACCGCCTCCGAAATCGATTTGCAGACCGGTTCCGGCTGATATCCGTTCCAAAACATTGTAATTAACGATTTTCCCGGCTGCAGCACCGTCAAGATCCACCAGATGCAGGAATTTCAATCCGTTATCCTCAAAGACGCGGGCAGTTTCCACAGGATCCTCGTTGTAGATTTTCCGGGTACTGTAATCTCCACGGGAAAGTCTTACGCATTTCCCGTCCATAATATCAATGGCAGGTATGAATCTCATAGCCGTAAAAAATTATTTAAGATGATCTCCCCGGTGCTGCCTGATTTTTCAGGATGGAACTGAGTTGCATAGAAGTTATCCTTTTGGATGGCTGCGCTGAAAGGTAAAAGATAATCACAAACCGCTAGGGTATGACTGCAGGTTTCAGCATAAAAGCTGTGGACATAATAAACATTATCCCGGATATCGATCCCTTCAAACAAAGGTCCTGACAAATTCTCAAAATCATTCCATCCCATATGGGGTATTCTTCCTTTTGGAGGGAACCGTTTCACCCGGGCATCAAACAGGCCCAGGCACGGTGTATTTCCTTCTTCGGTAAAACTGCACATGATCTGCAGACCCAGGCATATTCCCAAAAAAGGCTGTTTCAAGGATTTGATCACAACATCCAATCCCCTTTCTTCAAGGTATTTCATGGCACTGCCAGCCTCTCCCACACCGGGCATGATCACTTTTTGGGCATTCCTCAATTCGGACTCCCTGTCTGTGACTATACTTTCATAGCCCAGGCGGTCTAGTGCATTCCGGACCGATCGTACATTGCCTGCATTATACTTGACAATGGCTATCATAGGACTCCTTTTGTGCTGGGAATGTCGTGATCGGATGTTTTGGCCGTTGCCATGGCAACGGATTTGCCAAAGGCTTTAAACACGGCTTCTACTTTGTGATGGTCGTTCTCTCCTTCAGATCTGACATTCAGATTGCACCCGGCCGCATCGCAAAAAGAACGGAAAAAATGTTTGAACATTTCACACGGCACATCTCCTATCATTTCCCTTTTAAGATCTACATCCCATACCAGGTATGGCCTCCCTCCAAAATCAACGGCCACCTGTGCCAGGCTGTCATCCATTGGTATAACAAATCCGTAACGGCCAATGCCCTTTTTACTGCCCAATGCCTTCTTGAACGCTTCCCCCAACGCCAGTGCCACATCCTCCATAGTGTGGTGTTGATCCGTCTCCAGATCGCCTTTGACCGTCATGTCCAGATCCAGCTTCCCGTGCTTCACGATCTGTTCCAGCATATGATCCAGAAAGCCCAGCCCTGTGCCTAAGCGGGAGCGTCCGCTCCCGTCCAGGTTAAGGGTCAGCCGTACATCCGTTTCCCGGGTTTTTCTATTGACCACAACTTTTCGCGGAACAGCCTTCAGATATCGGAATATTTCCGACCATTCCGTGGCACATAACACGGCAGTTTTATTTGATTTACCCATATATATCCCGGGAATTTTCTGTTGATCAGCCCAGGCAATGTCCCGGGAATCATCAGATATGATAAAAGACCTGTCCAGCTGGTAAAAACCGTAAAGGTACTTGTTGGATTCGCCCGTTCCCGGCAGTTCCGTCAATACATCCTGAAAGACTACGCCTTCATTTTCAAAACAGCTGATCACAGTTTGTTGTTCAACCGGATCAGGGACCCCATCGGTTACCATAACCAACTGATAATCCAATTCTGCTGAAACCCTTGCCAGCCATTGGAATACTTGCGGACAGAAACGGGGCAAACGGGCATCGGTCACCAAGGGACCGTCTCTTTTAATGAAGATCACTTTATTCATTTTATTTTTTTTATGGCGTTAATTAACCGTTCATTCTCTGCAGGTGTTCCTACAGTTACCCGCAGGCAATTCGCAATTTCCCGGTGCCGGTTCCTGGTAATGACACCTTCAGAGATCAGTGCCCTGTAGAGGTAATCGGCATTATCAACTTCAATCAATAAGAAATTGGCGCGGGAAGGATAGATCTTTTTTACCCTGTTTACGCGGCTCAACGCGTTTACCAGCCTTTCTTTTTCTTTCATGAGCAAAGCTACGGTCTGATCCTTTTTGCCGGGATCCTGAAGGGCGTTCAAAGCTGCTTGTTGGTTGATGCTGCTTATATTATACGGGGGTTTTACTTTGTTAAATAAAGAAACGATCTCTTCACAGGCAAAAGCCATACCCAGCCTGGCCGCAGCCAGACCCCATGCTTTACTGAACGTCTGGATCACGACCAGGTTGTTGTACTTTTCAATGCTGCTCAGCCATGAGGGTTCTTCCGAAAAATCTATATAGGCTTCGTCTACGATTACTATGCCCCTGAAATTTTCAAGTAAAAACGTAACGGCATTTTTATCCATACTGTTCCCTGTAGGATTGTTGGGAGAACAGATAAAGATCAGCTTCAAATCCGGCCGGTCCAGGTAAGGTTTTGTTTTTTCAGGATCGATCTGAAAATTCTTATCCAACGGGATATCCACTACCCCGGTATAGTTGATATGAGCCGCTACCCGGTACATACCGTAAGAAGGGGAAAAGATCATGGCCTTGTCATTGCCCGGATTGCAAAAGATCCGAAAAACCAGATCAATGATCTCATCACTGCCGTTCCCTATTACCACATTACGGCTATTGCATTCTTTCACTCCGGCAATTTTTTCTTTGAGTTCAGTCTGGAACGGATCGGGATAACGATTCAGGCTGCCGAACGGATTCTCATTCGCATCCAGGAAAATGCCTTCTTTTCCGCGGAACTCGCTCCTTGCACTGGAATACGGCTGAAGGCTCAAAATGTTCGGGCGTACGATTCTGTTGATATCAATCATTGTTTTCTGTTTTAATTCTGATAGTTACTGCATTGGCATGAGCATCCAGTTTTTCTGCCCGGGCCATCGTCTTTACGGTCTTTCCAATGGCTTCAAGACCTTCACGACTCAATTCCTGAAACGTGATCTTTTTGACAAAACTATCCAATGAAACCCCGCTACAGCTTCTGGCATACCCGTTGGTAGGCAACGTGTGGTTGGTCCCGCTGGCATAATCTCCGGCGGATTCACAACTGTAATTTCCCAGGAAAACAGACCCGGCATTGACAATTTTTGGGATGCAGTCACGGGCCTTTTCAGAAGCGATGATCAGGTGCTCCGGCGCATATGCATTACTAAAATCCAGGCATTGATCAAGGTTATCCAGAACGATGGCTTTACTCCAGCCCAAAGCTTCCAGGGCGGTAATCTTTCTCGGCAAATTTTCCACTTGCTTTTCTACTTCCCGCAGGCATCGCTCCACCAGGGGCAGGTTATCGCACAACAGGACAACCTGGCTGTCTGCACCGTGCTCGGCCTGGGAAAGCAGGTCAGCCGCAACAAAAGCGGGGTCACAGGTTATATCGGCAATGACCAGCACTTCACTCGGCCCGGCAGGAATGTCTATGGCCACCCCGTCCTGCTGAACCCATTCCTTGGCTTTGGTGACGTATTGGTTCCCCGGGCCAAATATTTTGTCAACCTTTGGAATGGTTTCCGTGCCGTAGGCCATAGCAGCGATCGCCTGTACTCCGCCCGTTTTAAAGATTTTGGAAGCACCTGTCTTGCGGGCTGTATACAAAATGGCCGGGTGTATCTTCCCGGTTCTGTCCGGGGGCGTGCATACCACAATTTCCTTACACCCGGCTATCTGAGCGGGAATACCCAACATCAGAACGGTAGAAAATAACGGAGCACTTCCTCCCGGGATGTACAACCCCACTTTTTCAATGGCAACACTTCTTCTCCAGCATTTCACTCCGGGAGCGGTTTCAACCATCCGTTCCTGCTCCCGTTGCGCGTTGTGAAAAGCATAAATATTCGTGTATGCCGAGTCCAGTGCATCTTTAAGTTCGGGGGACAGCAGTGCTTCGGATTCCTGTATTTCGCGTTCAGGGACCGCGATGCTCTCCGGAGCTGCCCCGTCAAACGTTTTGGTATATCTGACAATCGCTGCATCTCCTTCCTGCTGCACCGTTTTGACGATGTTTTCCACGGTTTCCCATATAGATCTTTTGTCAATAACCGGACGACGTATCAAATCCGGCCATTGTTCCCGTTCCGGTTTGTTATATACTCTCATACCACTATCTTGTCAATTTGTATTATCAAGATCCCTTCCGCCCCTGCTGCTTTCAGGTGATCGATCACTTCCCAGAATTTATCTTCGTCAATGACCGAGTGCAACGAACTCCATCCTTCTTCTTTCAAAGGCAGTACAGTTGGGCTTTTTAACACCGGAAGAATGCTGCTGACCGCATCAATTTTGTTGTTGGGTACATTCATCAGAATATACTTGCTCTTTTTAGCCCTTAGCACAGATTTAATGCGGAATACCAGTTTCTCCAGGATACCTTCCTGTTCTTTTGTCAGTTGTAAGGATTTGACCAAAACAGCTTCCGATCTCAGGATCACGTGCGTTTCTTTCAACCCGTTCTTAAAAAGGGTACTTCCAGAACTGACAATATCACAGATACCATCGGCAAGTCCAATATTTGGAGCGATCTCCACCGACCCGGAAATAGTATGGATCTCGGCTTGTATGTTGTTCTGAACCAGAAATTTTTGGAGTGTTACGGGATATGACGTAGCGATTTTTTTCCCGTTGAAATATTCCGGGCTCTCATCTTCCACGTCTTTGGGAACGGCAAGGGAAACACGACACCTGGAAAATCCCAGTTTTTGGACCGTGACTACCTTCTTTTGTTTTTCCACCAAAAGGTTTTCCCCCACAATTGCGATATCTGCCGTACCGTCTTCCAGGTACTGGGGAATGTCTGAATTTCTAAGGTATAAAATTTCCAGTGGAAAATTATCCACTGCTACCTTCAGCTGATCACGGCCGTTATTAACATCAATTCCGCAGTCTTTCAGCAGTTTTAACGAATCTTCGTGCAGTCTCCCGTTCTTTTGAATTGCAATTTTCAGTTTACTCATTGTTGATTTTTTGTTAAGCCTGAGTAAACCTGTTGGAATAAAAAAACCGCCTGATCTACTCAGGCGGTCTGGTTATATTGTTCGGTCAACAGCATACCACGATCATTTCGCCTGAGGGCAAAGATGATGATGGTGATGATGTAATGCGTAAAAATTCATATCTCGTCTAACTGGCCGCAAAGATAGGAAAAAAAATTATTGCGTTGCAAGATTTTGTGCGCCATGTATAAATCTTTCGCGGGCCATTTTGTGATTGACCATTGGAGCCAGATAATCCGGGGTGTCCAGTTCGGGGATCCATTTGCGGATATAGACCTGCTGAGGGTCGTACTTGCGTAGTTGTTCCGTAGGGTTGAAAATCCTGAAGTAGGGAACGGCATCGCAACCGGTACCGGCGGCCCACTGCCAGTTGCCGTTGTTGGAAGAAAGTTCGTAGTCCAGTAATTTTTGGGCAAAGTAAGCTTCTCCCCAGCGCCAGTCAATAAGCAGGTCTTTGCATAAAAAGCCGGCTACGATCATTCGTACGCGGTTGTGCATATACCCGGTGGCATTGAGTTCCCGCATGCCCGCATCCACCAGGGGAAAGCCGGTTTGGCCCTGTTGCCATTTTTCAAAATCATGCGGGTCGTTGATCCAGTCCAGGGCATCGAATT
>JBAZHT010000084.1:0-7161 GCA_041652255.1 Bacteroidales bacterium | reverse complement strand
AGTTTCTCTTCTTCCACTACCTTAAGTGCCGCATGGGCGACTTTGCAGGCCAGCGGGAATCCTCCGAATGTAGATCCATGCTCTCCCGGCTTGATGGTTAGCATGATGTCATTGTTGGAAAGAACGGCCGAAACGGGCAGCACGCCCCCGGAGATGGCCTTGCCCAGGATCAGGATATCCGGGTGAACGCCTTCGTGGTCGCAGCATATGCGCTTTCCGGTACGCGCGATACCTGTCTGGACCTCATCGGCCATAAACAGGACGTTGTGTTCTTTACACAGATCATAACACCGTTTTACATATCCGTCATCAGGAACAAAAACCCCGGCTTCGCCCTGTATGGGTTCTACCAAAAATCCCGCAATGCGCGGACCATGTTCTTTCAGGACCTTTTCCAGGGCCGGGACATCGTTATAGGGGATGCGAACGAATCCGGGAGTATAAGGTCCGTATCCGCCGTAAGCATCGGGATCCGATGACAGAGAAACTATGGTTATGGTCCTGCCGTGAAAATTGCCTTCACAACAAACGATCAATGCTTCATTGTCCGGAATGTTCTTTTTGTCATACCCCCAGCGGCGGGCCAGTTTCAGAGCGGTTTCAACGGCCTCGGCTCCGGAATTCATAGGCAAAACCTTATCGTATCCGAAAAAGCGGGTTACGTATTCTTCGTAAGGTCCCAGGCAATCGTTGTAAAATGCACGCGAGGTCAGGCACAGCTGTTTGGCCTGATCTGTCAGGGCCTTAACAATTTTTGGATGACAATGTCCCTGGTTAACTGCCGAGTAGGCAGACAGGAAATCATAATATTTTTTTCCTTCAACGTCCCATACGTAGGGGCCTTTTCCCCGGCTTAAAACTACCGGGAGCGGGTGGTAATTGTGCGCTCCGTAAACTTCTTCGAGCGTAATGTATTCGTGTGATTTCATAACTGCGAAGATATAGATTTTTATTGCGCTTCTAAAATAGAAAGTTAATTTTACATAGTGAAAATATCTTTAAGCATATTGCCGGTTCTGTTGTTTCTTGTTTTTTTGTTTTTGATGGACAGTTTTAAACTGGTTCAGAAAAAACAGGTAGGAATGGCCATTCTATGGGGATGTTTCTGTGCCCTGATCAGTTACCTGGTCAATTCTTTTTTACAGGATACCACGGGAGCTGCCTTTGAGTACCTGTCGCGTTACCTGGCTCCTGCCGTAGAAGAATTGCTCAAAGCGGGATTCCTGTTCTTTTTGATCTACAAAAAACGAATAGGGTTTATGGTGGATGCCGCCATTTACGGGTTTGCGATCGGGGCCGGATTCGCTTTGTGTGAGAACCTGTTTTATGTATATTCCCTGCCGGATGCCTCTATGCTTACCTGGATCATAAGGGGGTTTGGAACGGCGGTGATGCACGGGGGATGTACGGCTTTATTTGCCATCATATATATTGGAGCCAAATCCAGGGACCGAATGGTAGTGTTCCGGGTCCTTTCGGGACTGGCTTTGGCTTACGTGGTTCACGCCCTGTTCAATCACTTTTATGTGCATCCCGTTATCCAGACACTGGTGATCCTGGTGTCTTTACCCGTTCTGTTTGTTTTGGTTTTCAGGCATAACGAAATTCTGCTCCGGGATTGGATGGAGCTGGAATTAAGCAGTGAAGTGGAATTGTTGAAAATGATCAGGCAGGGGCGTTTTTCCGCTTCCCGTGCCGGGGAATACCTGGGCTCGCTGAAGGATCGCTTTTCCGGTGAAGTGATCCTGGATATGTACTGTTATTTGCAGCTTTACCTGGAACTGTCGCTGAAAGCCAAACGGAACATTATGCTCAGGGAAAACGGTTTTGCCGTGGACCCGGAGTTAGGGACCGGCAGCAAACTTGCCGAGTTGAAAGCCTTGCACAAAAGGATAGGACCTGTGGGAGAAATCGCATTGTCTCCCCTGATCCGCATGAGTTACCGGGATTTGTGGAAACTGAATTTGTTACAGTAAAAACTTTTTTTACCAACATTTGGCGGGATGTTTACTACTTATTATAGCAATGACCGCCTTGGAAGTTTATGAAAGACGAACGAACGATCATTAAGGCGATCCTTGAAGGTCACGTCCAACAGTACGGGTTGTTGGTGGAACGGTACCAGAACCCGGTATTCCGGGTGATATTTAACATGGTGAATAATTACGAAGATGCAAGGGAATTGACGCAGGATGTTTTTGTGAAGGCTTACGAGGCTTTGTCGCAGTACAACCCGGAATATAAATTTTTTAGCTGGATATACCGTATAGCTATTAACAGGGCCTTGCTCTTTGTAAGAAACAAAAAACCTTATGTGCCGCTGGAAAAAATCACCTTGCATAAAGAAACGGATCCTGGACCGGAAACAGAATATGATCTGAAAACAAGGGACGATTTAGTGGGTAAAGCGGTTGGCGCATTGAAAGAAACTTACAAAACGGTTGTTTTGCTGAAATATTATGCCGGGTTGTCCTATACAGAAATTGCCGACACACTGGAAATTCCTGAAAAAACAGTGAAATCCAGATTGTTTGATGCCAGGATGATGTTAAAAGATAAATTGGAAAAAACCTTAAAATATGTTGACTGATAAAGACATATTGATCATTCAAAAAAAAATTGACGGAACGCTTACCTCAAAAGAGGAAGATTTATTTCGTGAATTGACCGGCTCCAATCCGGATGCAGGAGCATTGTACAAAGAACTGCTACACGTGCAACAGACGTTACATGAGGATGTCTCCCGGATTCCCGCTGTAGATGTTACCGGGAATGTGATGGCTGCTATCAAACGCAAATCAACTGTGAAAAAGGTATCTCTTCCCGGATGGAAAAGGTATTATGCGTATGCAGCTTTGCTTGTTGTGGTGTTTACCCTGGGTGTTCTTGCCGCCAATTACATGATCCCGCCTCTGGGGACATGGAAGAACGAAGACATTGCAGGCACCATGGCCGGAAAACACACTTCCGCCTTCAAAGATCATGACGAAGGGATTGAAATAGATGTGGAAGAATTCCGGAAAGAAGGTTTGTTTGTGAATACGCTTTTTGTAAAAAGCCGGGACAGTCTTAAGGTGGAATTTATTCCGGGTCAGGATCATTCAGAGATCATTTTTTTTAGACGGATATGGCCCGGAAACGAAACCGAACCACATGTTGAAAGGAGTCATTACGTATATGGTGTTTGCGGAGAATTTGCAATATTTACGATAACAAATCCCCCCGTTGCTTCAGAAATCATTTTCACAAAAAACGGGACCTGCATGCATAAAATAATTTTTTAACCAACTTTTTTATCCGGCATGCATATTTATTAGTGAAATGTAACAGTTATACATATTATCATGAAAACAAAAAAAGGAATATTAACAGCTTTGGTGGTGGTCATTTCACTGGCCGCAGGTTTTTTGACAGGGGTCCTGGTAGATTTCCCGAAAACCGAAAACACGCAACTTTCAGGAACTATTGGCAGGGTTCAGAATTACAAGAACGTGAAAATTACGGAAGAAGACATTGAGCTTAAGAACCAGCTGACATCGGATACATTGATTCTTAAGGCCATAGCCAATTATTTCAATTATTATTATGTAAGTGCGGTATCCCAGGGCGAAAAGATTCGTTATACACTGGACAACGTGAATCCCCTCAAGGAATTCCGGGAATTCAGCGGAATCGTTCTGACGGAATTTAAAAATTACGGAACGTTCCTGGAGAACGCACGCAAAGACCTGCTTTTGGCTGCAATGGTCTGCAAGGAACCGGAAGACGCGAACCCGGTCA
Source organism: Bacteroidales bacterium (assembly GCA_041652255.1). Lineage (GTDB taxonomy): Bacteria > Bacteroidota > Bacteroidia > Bacteroidales > UBA932 > DMER64. Next base: position 3,381 of record JBAZHT010000084.1, on the reverse strand, counting down.
TGATGCGCAATGCCATTACACAGGCCAACAACGTCATTTCCCAGATGAGCTACAGGAAACAGGCGGTTCTGAATTTCCTGGAAAACGTTGAGGCTTTCCTGCAGCAAGAGAAGGGAGGAAATACACAGGCGCTGGCCGGTATTCACCTGGTGCTTACCATGGATCAGTTGACCAATGCCATGGCGTTGAACGATAAAATGGTAATAAAGTATTTTGAAAAGAAAAGATTATTCACGGAGGAAATCCAGGGATCATTCTCGACAGACTTAAAGGGTATAATTACTAGCGACATGAACAGTCTGGGTACAGGCTTTACGGATAAAACAGGTATTGAAAATTTCCCGATAATCCAGGATGCCTCCCTGATAGGCCGTCAGTTTATTTTGGGAGATGCCGCTCTTGGAAGTATTCTGGCCAATATGTCCGAATTGGGATACTATGTAATACATTCACAAACCCTGGCAAATATGCAGGATCTTTCTTTGGGAAGTGTTATGATTATCATGGATGCCGACGGAAAGCTGGGAAGTATTCTGGATGCCCAGAAGCTGGGACTTGCCATGGATGCCCAGAAGCTGGGGGCTGTCAATGATATGGACAAACTGGGCTTTGCCAACATGACCCATTTGAACGTTATTTTCTACAATGCCTCTGAACTGGGAATGGTTACCGGGTTGAACCCCAACTGGCCTCCGAAAGTTTTTTAGTCTATTATAATAGTATCTAGAGTGTTATGAAAAAGAAAAACAGTTTATTATTTGTTCTATTGATCATCGTTTCATTGGCTGCCGGATTTTTGGCCGGGACCTTAATTGATTCCCAAAAAACCGAAAACGTACAACTTGCAGGGACCATTGGCAGGGTTCAGAATTACAAGAACGTTAAAGTAACCGAAGAAGACATAGATTTAAAAAACGATCTGGTGGCTGATACAGTCATGCTTAAAGCCCTTTCTGCCTGGTTCAATTATTATTATGTAAGTGCGGTATCCCAGGGAGACAAAATTCAATATGCCCTGGATCAGATACAGCCGCTGGAACCCTATAAGGAATACGCCCGGGTAGTTTTATCTGATGTGGCAAGTTACGGAACATTCCTGGGGAATTCACGTACCGACATTTTGCTGGCTATAGCCATGATCAATGATCCCGGGGAAATTCATCCGGTACTGTTACGCAATACCATTGTTCAGGCTAACAACGTGATCTCGCAGATGAGTTTTCGGGAAAAAACGGTTCTGAACCTGATAGATAATATGGGATCTTACCTGGAAGGGAAAGGCACTGATCCTGAAGGAACGCTGGCCGAAGTTCATACAATACTGACCATGGACCAGCTGGCCAATGCCATGGCTCTGAATGATAAAATGGTGATACAGTATTTCAATAAGAAAAAGCTTTTTACCGATGAAATCCAAGGATCCTTTGGCTTGAATCTTAAGGAAATCGTTGTGGAAGACTTAAGCCGTCTGAATGCGATTAATGATCAAATCGCTTTGAACCTGTTGGTGTTACTGGATAAAGACAACATTGGAAGCAGCCAGATCGTGTCGGACGCCACACTTATAGGATGCCGGTTCCTGTTAAATGAAACTGCTTTGCAATCTTACCGTTCCAACATGAGTGAACTGGGTTATATCCAAAAAAGTTCCAGTACCCTGGAAAACATGCAGGATCTGTCTTTGGGAGGTATAATGTTTATCATGGATGCCTCCGGGGAACTGGGCGGTTTCTATGATAAGGACAAACTGGGTATGGTGGCGGATCAACAGGGTCTTGGAGGTTCAAGGATCCTGATAACGGACACGGACAAGCTGTCCCTTAAGGAATCCATGGACAATGCGGCAAAACTTGGATTGTATAACCTGAACCAACTGGGAGACTTTGTTGCCAGTGAACAAACATTAAACGGAATGATATAAACGGAAATGTAAGGTGAATAAGTTCAAAACCATTATATTGCTCTTAGGAGTCATTATCCCGGGCTTGCCCGGGATTTTGCATGCGCAGTTGATCAACAGCGTAAAAAAAGACGACCTGCACCTGGTGTACTTTGGCAACAGGTATTCCTATATTGTGCCACATGTGAGGCAGACGTACCTGAATGCCATGAATTTTCACAGCAAATTCTGGCCGTACCGGGATACTACCACGTACGTATTTTTAACGGATTTTGAAGATTCCGGACACGGAGGAGCTATTGCCATGCCATACAACCAGGTTATTCTGGGTATAGAACCCTACAGTTTTGCCTTTAGCATTATCCCTTCCAACGAACGGTTCCAGTGGCTGTTCAATCACGAACTGACCCACGTAGTGATGACCGACATGCCCAATAAAACGGATGCGAAATTCCGTAAACTTTTCATGGGAAAAGTATTGCGCGATGATCAAAATCCCGTATCGGCCGTATGGAGTTATTTCACTACCCCCAGGTGGTATTCTCCCCGCTGGTATCACGAAGGGATCGCCTGTTTCATGGAAACATGGATGTCCGGTGGATTTGGCCGGGCCATGGGATTTTATGACGAAATGTATTTTCGGAGTATTGTGGATGCCGGGGAGCCGTTGTATTCACTGATAGGCCTGGAAACCGAAGGCACTACGGTGGATTTCCAGGTAGGAGCCAATTCTTACCTGTACGGAGCGCGTTTCATTACTTACCTGGCCTATCAGTACGGGATCGATAAGCTGAAGGAGTTTTATGTCCGCTCGGATACTTCAAAAGCCTTCTATGCCGGCCAGTTTAGAAAAGTGTACGGCCGGCCGGTTGCAAAGGTATGGGAAGAATGGACCCAATGGGAGTATGATTTCCAAAATAGTACTATTGAAAGTATAAGCCAGTTCCCCCTGACAGAATTTCATCCCGTAACCTCTCACCCGTTGGGAAATGTTTCCAAAACGGAATACAATCCCGTTACCGGCAAAATATATGCAGCCATCAATTATCCCGGTATCATATCACAAATTGCCGAAATTGACGTAGCTACCGGAAAACGCAGGAAACTGGCCACCCTTGATTCTCCCAATTTGTATTATTCCACGCATTTGACTTACAATGCGGACGATGAAAAGATCTACATATCTGAACACAACAACAATTACCGGAATCTGGTGGAAATTGATGTAAAAACGGGGCGAAAAAAGGTAATAAACAAACTAACCCGTACGGGAGATCTGGTATTTAATCCGAAAGACAAATCGTTATGGGGTGTTCAAAACGATAACGGGTACTCCATTCTGGTAAAAATGCCGCCGCCTTATGACAAAACGCTTCCCGTCTTTTCGGCTCCTTTCGGAAAAGTGCTATTTGATCTGGATATTTCCAATAAAGGCACCCTTTTGTCTGCTTCTTTGTCGGGGATTCGGGGAGAACAATCTT
>JBAZHT010000083.1:0-7278 GCA_041652255.1 Bacteroidales bacterium | reverse complement strand
GACGTATATTTCAAGGATGAATTCATCAATGATTGCTGCAGGTTTCGGTGGTATTGCTGAACAAGTGATGACAGAATCTGCAAATGAAGTTGAAGAAATCATTGAACACATTTTGCAAAAGGATTAATGGGAGTGGAGAAGGAATAGGGCATTATGAATAAAAGACAATTGAAAAAAATCTTAAGGATAGTAATGCCTTTGATCGCCATTGCCTGTTTCATTGTATTTGTCCCCTGGGATATAGTAAAACCTTGGTTGTCACCGTTGCCGGAAACGGTACAGGAACAGGTAGATGATGCTATAGGATACGGCCTGGATGGTATCGTGGTTTACGTTCATCAAAAAGGAAAAGAACCCGTCTTATACTCGGCCGGTTGGAAAAACCGGGACAAGAAGATTCCTGCAGATCCCCAATCACTGTTCAAAATCGCAAGTATCAGCAAGTTGTATATTGCTGCAGCAGTAGCTAAACTGGTTAGTAACAGCAGCTTGTTTCTGGATAAAACCCTAGTGGATTATTTACCCCAAATGGCAGATAGAATTGAGAATGCGGAAGGTATCACGTTGCGTATGTTGGTAAAACACAGGAGTGGTATCGCAAACTATACCGATCACCCGGATTATCCCTGGACCGATCCCTACAAGGACGTTCAACAAACCTATGAATTGGTTTTTGATATGCCGGCCGACTTTAAACCGGATAAAAAATACAGTTATTCCAACACCAACTATCTTTTAATTGGTGAAATACTGGACAAAATCCTGGGATATAGTCATCATCAATACATTAAAGATGAAATCTTAACGCCCGCGGGTCTGAACCATACTTACAGCCTGCTAAGTGAAGTGGATCCGGAAGATGTAATGAGTGGGTATTTTGTAGGCTATGAAGACGACATCAAATTCAACGATTTCATACAACCGGGAGGATCCATGGTCGCCACGGCAGCCGATGTAGGAATCTTCTTAAGGGCATTAATAGACGGTAGCTTATTAACAGCGCAGGAACAGGAAATATACTCCTCAATTTATGTATACGAACATACCGGGTTGTTACCCGGTTACCAAAGCATTGCAAAATATCACAAAGACATAGATGCCATTGTCATCCAGTTTGTTAATACCAGTGGCGCAAACTCTTGGACTATATCTGAAATCGTATACAACCACATAGTTAAAATTTTAAGATTACAGACAGTTGATTAACGTGGTTATCTAAAGACCGGAAACCGCTATCAGAGGAAGTTCATCCACAAAAATGGCCCTAACAGCCCTCAAGAGGATGGATCCCGAAAAAAGATGCCTGAAAATCCGAAGTTCATCCACAGAAACGGCCCAATATGTGGATGGGCCTCCCCCTCCCATAGCAAATCAATATTTATTCATATATTAGTTAAACTTATTGCAGATACCTGGCTTATTAAGTTAAATCACTTGATTATTAGCATTTAATAAAAAAACTATGGCTATCAAGAATAATAAGGAGAAAAGGTTGAATAACGATTTGGAACGTATAAGAGAATTGGAACAGGAGCTACATGAAAGCCGGAAAATTATTGAGAAGCTGAAGGAAAGCGAAGAAAAATACCGTTCCATAATAGATTATGCACCTGACGGCGTTTTTATTTCAGATGAAAACGGCAAATACTTAGAGGTCAATCCGGCTGCCTGTAGAATAACCGGGTATTCAAAAGAGGAACTCCTTAAACTAAGTATTCCCGAAATACTTTTTACAGAAGATCTCGAATTGGGATTGAAGCATTTCAAGGATATAAGTGAAGAAGGGTTTGCTCGCGGCAGCTCAAGGTTTATCACCAAAGAGGGAGAGATACGTTTCTGGGATGTAGCTGCAGTTAAACTTTCTGACACACGCTTTTTGGGATTCATCATGGATATTACAGAACGCAAAAAGGCAGAAGAAAAATTAATGGAACATGGTTCTCTTATTCGCGTTGCTGCAGAAAAAGCCAAACTCGGTGGATGGAACGTGCTCCTGAATGAAAACAGGTCTTATTGGTCGGATGAAGTTGCTGCCATACACGGGATGCCTCCCGGCTACGCTCCTTTGGTTGAGGATGGAATAAATTTTTATGCTCCTGAATGGCACGATAGGATTATTAAAGTTTTTACGGATTGTGCTCAAAATGGGGTTAGCTATGACGAAGAGATGGAGATAATAAACTCAAAGGGTAAAAAGGTTTGGATCAGAACCATTGGAGAGGCAGTGAGGGATGAGAATGGTAATATCTATAGAGTACAAGGGGCTTTTCAGGATATATCAGAAAAAAAAGCAGCAGAAGCGAAAATCAGGGAGAAGGACCTTCAATTCAGGAAGCTCTCTGCCAATGTTCCTGATCTTATTTTTCAATTTACCCGCAGGCCGGATAGATCTTATTACGTTCCCATAGCTTCGGAAGGAATCATAAACATTTTTGGCTGCAGGCCGGAGGATGTGGCGGATAGTTTTGAAGCCATATCACGTGTCTTGCATCCCGATGATGCCAGTCGGGTACTCGCTGATATTGAAAATTCCGCTCAACACCTGACTTCTTTTACCTGTGAATTTCGAGTACTGATTCCCGGCAGACCGGTTCAGTGGATTTTGTCCCGATCTACGCCGGAGAAATTACCGGATGGCAGTGTTACCTGGTATGGGTTCAACGCAAATATAACAGAACGCAAAAAGGCAGAGGAGGCAATCAAAGAAAGAGAAACCGGTCTGAGGGAAGCACTGCGGCTGGCAAACATTGGCAATTGGACATGGAATCTTAAGACCGGGGAGCTTCGTCTCTCAGATGAAATGTACAATATCATTGGTATGGAAAAAAACGCTGAAGCATTAGATGTCAGTAGTCACAAAAAGTATTATACACTTGAAAGCTGGGAGAAATTTAACAAAGCCACCCAGACTGCCATCCGGACGGGTGAATCATATGAAATTGAACTGGATGTATTACCTGCAAATGGGAATAAACGCTATACCGTAGCCAGAGGGGAGGCCTTGTATGGTTCCGACGGAAAAATTGAAAAACTATCCGGAACCCTGCAGGATATTACTTACCGTAAACAGGCAGAGATTATCAAACAATCGCAATACAACATTGCCCTGGCAACAATTAACACAAGAAATTTCAACGATTTAATAGATGCCATCAGAAAAGAACTAAATAGAATATTTGATGCAAAAAACTTTTTTATTGCATTATACAATGAAGAAACCGGGATGTTGTATTCGCCGCTTTTTACAGATGAAAAGGATGATATACGGGAATGGCCTGCTGAAAAATCGTTGACAGGTTATCTGATCAAACAAAACCATCCGTTGCTTTTGCAAAAAAGTGATATCTTACGCTTGCATAAAGAAGGAATAATTGAGATAATGGGCCCTTTGGCCGAGGCTTGGATGGGGGTCCCGTTAAAAGTGAATGATATTATATTGGGAGCTGTGGTGTTTCAAAACTACTACAACGCCAATATTTATGACCAATCAAGCCTTGAAGTTCTGGAATTGATCGCTCATGAACTGAGTCTTTTTATTGACCGTCAAAATGCAGAAGAAAAGGCCAATAAACTCTCCAGGGCCGTTGAACAAAGTTCGGTTGCGGTGGTCATCACCAACAGAAAAGGTGCTATTGAGTATGTGAATCCATTCTTTACCCAATTAACAGATTATAGTTTAGAAGAAGTTAAGGGGCAAATCCTCAGCATTTTACAATTGGAATATCAATCCAAAGAATTCCACAGGAAGCTATGGAAAGTCATTCTTTCCGGAAAGAACTGGGAAGGAGAATTCATAGATAAAAAGAAAACGGGGGAACTTTATTGGGGACAGGCTGTAATTTCACCCATTGTGAACGCAGACGGAATGATTACCAATTTTGTAAGTATTCATGAGGACATCACCGAAAGGAAGAAAATGGTTGAGGACCTGATCCAGGCAAAGGACAAGGCACAACAGAGCGACCGTTTGAAATCAGCCTTTCTGGCCAACATGAGTCATGAAATACGCACTCCCATGAACGGGATACTGGGATTTCTGGAATTACTCGGCGAACCTGGCCTTGGTGAAGATGTTAGGGCCGGTTACTTAGATATTGTCAGAAAAAGCGGACAAAGGCTTTTAAGTACCATCAACGACATTATTGAAATTTCAAAAATCGAGTCGGGCGATATGCAACTATGCAGCCAGAAGATTGATATAAGGCAGTTTTTGTCATACTATTATGATTTCTTTTTACCCCAGGCGAAAGGAAAAGGCCTGCTGCTTAAATTTGTTCAATGCAAGACCGAAACGGAAACCATCTTTACAGATAAAAACAAATTGGATTCCATACTGACCAATCTGATTAAAAATGCCATTAAGTTTACGGAAAAAGGCAACATTAAATTTGGATGTAAACAAAAGGACAAACATACCCTGCTGTTTTATGTAAAAGACACGGGTAAAGGAATTCCTCCGGATAAAATTGACCTTGTTTTTGAGCGATTTATGCAGGCAGACAATCTGAATACACGAGGTTATGAAGGTTCCGGGTTGGGTCTGGCCATCACCAAAGCCTATGTGGAACAACTGGGCGGGAAAATATGGGTTGAATCAGAGCCGGGCAAAGGCAGTTGTTTTTTCTTTACCATTGAGCCATCTGGAAGAGAAGATACAGAACCCACTGATGCCGAAAATAAAGAAGATCATGCCACTCTGTTACCGAAAAAACTAAAGTTACTTATTGCAGAAGACGATAATATCAGCTTTATGTTTCTGGAGGCGATTTTAAAGAAGTATGATTTTGAAATAGTAAGGTGTGTAACCGGTCTGGAAACGGTTCAATATTGCCAGTCAAATCCGGACGTTGATCTGATATTGATGGATATAGGGATGCCCGTCATGGATGGTTATGAAGCTACCCGCCGCATACGGAAATTCAATAAGGATTTGGTTATTATTGCACAAACTGCCTTTGCCATTTCCAGCGACAGTGAAAAAGTCAAAGAGGCAGGGTGTAACGATTACCTTCCAAAACCTATTAACAAAGAGCGTTTGTTTGAAATAATCAAACAATATTTCAATACATAAGATACTCCCACAACGGCCCGCGTTTTTTCTTGGCGCGGAACCGGTCAATGACTTCCTGTGACCCGAATCCCGGAAAGATCCACCGCTGCCCACAGGCAAGGGCGCGATCCTTTATAGAGCTGATATCCAAGTTTTTGGAAAGATAATAAACGGGTCTCAGCAGATCATCGGTTTCCTTAATGACCCCTTCCTGCAAAGCAATCCGGTACAACCTTGTGTTCGGGTAGATGCGCATCCCCACAAATGGGAAGAAAAGGGTTAAGCCCAATTCGCGGGAACGCTCAAAAGTCTGGTCCAGCGTCTGGTCCGTTTCCCCGTAGCCTCCCAGGATCATAAAATGCGCGTGAAAAATGCCCAATTGGGATGCGTTCAGACTTTGTTGCTTAATATCGGAAAAGCGGAAACTCTTGTTGTAATGCTCCAACTGTATGTCCGATAGGGAATCGGTGCCCCATTCTATGTGTTTCAAGCCAGCTTTCTGATACAATTCAAGGTCCTGGTAAGTCAGTTTATACGGTGTGAAATAGGCCCCCCATTTCACGTTCACTTTACTTTCTATAAGAAGTGTAGCCAGTTCCCGGTTGTATTCCCTGTTAATATTGAAAACCGAATCGGTAAAGAAAAGATAATCAACACCTTTGCTATAATAAAGTTCTTTAATGTTTTCCACAACCGATGCGGGATCCAGTAAACGGACGCGGGGACCTTCAATATTGGGATAACTGCAGTAAATACATCCGTAGGGACAACCTCTTTTTGTCTGTATATTCAGCATCCCGCTTTTATCAAAATAGAAATGAGCCGTTTCCGGCTCAACGTGAAAGGCAAGCGATGAAATGTATTGTTTGTGCTCGTTGATCCCCACAGTCCCATCTGCCTTGCGGTACACCAGACCGTCAATACCTGTAGGATCTTCATTTTTTTCCAGGGCCGAGATGAGTTTGCAGATGCTTTCTTCGCCTTCCCCCTGAATCCCCCAATCCGGGCCGAGTTCGTTGAACAGCACGTCGGGAAAGACCGAGAAACCCGAGCCGCCCATCAGCACAACGGCACTGCTGTTCTTCCGGATGGTCTGCATCACCTCCCGGTAATGGTCCACAAAGCAGTACTGTTCGTAATAATTGGTGTCGTCCACATTCCGTAGCGATACGCCAATATAATCAAAGTTCCCCCGTTGACAGAACAACGCCAGGTCGGCATGGCCTCCCAGGTTAAAATCAAAGATATCCAGCTGCCAGTCCGGCATCTTTTCCTTCAGATATGTCGCAATATAGGAAATTCCGATAGGGTAAATGGGGTAGGGATCCTGGTAATTGTTGGCAGAGATTAGTGCAATTTTCTTCATACAAAACAAAGATACTCTTTTCGTCAAAAGTACGTATTTACGGCAAACCTAAACTGGTCAATAAATATTTCTTTCATCCCCGAAAGGTTATTTTGTTCATAGAATAGAAGCATCGCTTTTTTGAAGGTAACAGAGTCAACAGTTCTATATGAAATTGGACAATACTTGTGATTCATTAAAACAGCATTACTTACAATTCTTGCAGTTCTTTTATTTCCGTCAATAAATGGTTGGATGTATGAGATCAGTACTAAAACAAGTAACGCTCTCTCAAAGACACTTTCTTTAAAGTTAACCAATTCGCACATATTCTTCAGGGCTTCGGAAATTTGAAACTCATTATCGAAAGGTCTGTAATTTGTCCCCGATATACCCACTCTTCTTTGTCTAATATTTTTATCAACACCCAGGTCTTTTATCAATAAACTATGTATGTTTTCAATTTTTGCGACGGATAAAGGACACAGGTAATCAGGGTTTTCAATAATAAAATCAAGAGCTTCTTTATGGTTTAGAAGCATAGTTGCCTCCTCTTTTGTTTTCCCTGATGCTGTCTCCTTCTCTTTCAACAGCCTTTCCGTTTCCAATAGAGAATAAGTGTTTCCTTCAATCTGAGACGATTTCCAACTTAAATCGATTGCCAATCTTTCCAATTCCTTTTTATATTCTGTTTCAGAAAGTTGTAATACATTTTTATGGAATTTCTGCTGCAATAAGTTTAATTGCTCTAATTCACTGGATGAAAACACACTGCAATTCTTTAGAGTATTAGGTATGAGCTGTAAATTAAAGCTCTCCATAATTTCTCTTTCATCAATTTCCTTCTCAAAATATTTTACAATATCAATAGGATATAGAATTT
>JBAZHT010000082.1:0-7520 GCA_041652255.1 Bacteroidales bacterium | reverse complement strand
CTTATACTTCCATTGAACAAAACAAACGCAACAGGGAACTGTTCGTTATGAATACAGACGGGAGCAACAACCTGCGCATAACCAATACATCAAAAAGCGAATCAAATGCCCGTTGGCTGGATAACGAACGTATTCTTTTCCTGACCGAAGGGAAATTGTGGGTTATGCAGGTTGACGGTTCACGCTGCAAGCAAATTAGCGGAACGGAAAAACAGATCATGGAATTCAGTCTGTCTCCTGCAGGAGATAAAATACTGTTTACTTCAACCGTAAAATCGGCCGTAAAACCCACAGACATTGATCCGGGTCTGGACAAAGCCACCGGACGTGTTATTGACGATCTGATGTACCGTCACTGGGATTGTTTTGTAGAAGAGATCCCCCATGCTTTCATAGCGGACTTTGACGGCAAGACACTGTCAGGGGAAACCGACCTGCTGGAAGGCCTGCCTTACGAACTGCCCACCCTTCCCTTCGGAGATATAGGTGAATTGGCATGGAGTCCGGACGGGAACAACATTGCCTATTCATGCCGCAAACTTACCGGAGTGGAATACGCCGTTTCCACAAACACGGATATTTACCTGCGCAACCTGGAAACCGGACAGGAAATCAACCTGAGCCGGGAGAATAAAGGATACGATACGGCCCCCCGGTTTTCCCCGTGCGGAAAATACCTGGTATGGAACAGTATGGAACGCGACGGATACGAAGCCGACAAGAACCGCCTGATGCTGCATTCGTTTGAAGACGGTTCCGTTAAAGACCTTACCGCCCGTTTCCGCTACAACGTGGAAAGCGTTACCTGGATGCAGGATAGCAAAGGGCTTTTCTTTACTTCCTGTGCCGAGGGGATTACACACGTTTTCGCCCTGGATACCGGAACCGGAAAGATCCGCCAGATCACTTCCGGATGGTACAATTGCGGTCCTGTTCAAGTGACGGGCAGTCCTGCCGAAGGCGGGCAACTTATAGGAACGTATGTCTCCATGTCCATGCCTGCCGAGGTAGTATCCATTGATCCCGTATCGGGTGCATACACGCAGCTTTCCTTTGAAAACAAACATTTGCTGGATCAGTTGACTATGGGACAAGTGGAAGAGCGGTGGGTAACCACGACCGATAACAAAAAAATGCTTACCTGGGTTGTATATCCTCCCCATTTTGATCCCGACAAGAAATACCCTGCCGTACTCTTTTGTGCAGGCGGTCCGCAATCCACCCTGTCCCAGGGATGGTCTTACCGCTGGTGCCACCAGCTCATTGCTGCCAAGGGCTACATAGTGATACTTCCCAACCGCAGGGGCACTACCGCCTTCGGACAGGAGTGGACCGAACAGATCAGCGGAGATTATGCAGGACAGAATATGCAGGATTACCTGAGTGCGGTGGATCATATGAAGCGGGAACCCTTTGTGGACAGCAAAAGCATAGCCGCAGTAGGTGCCAGTTACGGAGGCTATTCCGTCTTTTACCTGGCCGGCAATCACAGCGAACGTTTTGCTGCTTTCATTGCCCATGCGGGCATTTTTAATACCGAACACATGTACATGGAAACCGAGGAGGTCTGGTTCCCCCACTGGGACAACGGAGGCGCTCCCTGGGATACCAACCCCACCGCTATCCGTCATTACGCACAATCACCCCACAAAAGGGTTCAGTATTGGAACAAGCCCATCCTGATCACACACGGAGAACTGGATTACCGCGTTCCCGTTGACCAGGCCATGGCCGCTTTCAACGCCGCCAAATTGAACGGGGTCCCGGCAAAAATGGTATTGTTCCCCGATGAAAACCACTGGATCCTAAAACCGCAGAACAATATCCTTTGGAACCGTATCTTTTTTGAATTTCTGGACAAATACCTTAAATGATCGTTAATTAAACGACGAAAACCCGGCAAACTAAAAAACTTTACAGGACAATTTCAGTTTTTTAGTTTCCGGGATTTTTTTTTCATGCGGCTGTAGTAGGTTTGTTCCGTATAACCTTAAAACAAACGTTATGGAACAATCTGTAAACAAAGTGGAATTGATGGGACGCGTAGGTGCAGATCCCAGGATCGGGCAAACCGAGGAAGGACGTAAGGTCATGAATTTTAACCTGGCTACCGGAGAAGTAGTAAAGACATCTTCCGGAGAGCTCAAAGAAGAAACTACCTGGCACCGGATTGTTGCCTGGGAAGGAAAAGACATTGCTCCGTTTGAAAGCGTAAAAAAGGGAAAAAGACTTCTGATTACGGGGAAAATCCGGACCAAATCCTATGAAAAGGACGGACAGGCCCGGTATATACAGGAAATCACGGCCCAGACGCTTAAGGAGGTGGTATCGGGCTGAAAAATTGCGTACATTTGCACCTGTTGAAAATGTAAATGTACCATTATGCCAAGAGATCTTTTTATCTACAATACCCTGACCCGGGAAAAAGAAAAATTTCAACCGCTTATTCCCGGTCATGTGGGACTGTACGTCTGCGGACCTACGGTTTACGGGGACCCGCATATGGGACATGCCCGTCCCGGCGTGGTATACGATGTCTTTGTCCGGCTACTTAAAAACATAGGATACAAAGTCCGCTACGTCCGTAACATCACAGACGTAGGACACCTGGAAAACGACTCTGACACAGGAGAAGACAAAATCGAAAAAAAGGCACGTCTGGAGGAATTGGAACCCATGGAAGTGGTACAATATTACACCATCCGCTACCACCGGGCCATGGCAGCGCTTAATACCCTGCCACCCAGTATCGAACCCCGGGCATCCGGTCATATTACCGAGCAAATAGCCATGATCCAACAGATCCTTGATGCGGGAATGGCTTATGAAATAAACGGATCCGTATATTTTGACGTAGAAAGATACAACCGCCAGAACCATTACGGGATCCTTTCACGGCGCGTACTGGAAGACCTGCAGACCAATACACGGACCCTTGACGGTCAGGACGACAAACATTCGCCGTTTGATTTTGCCCTATGGAAAAAAGCATCTCCCGAACACATCATGCACTGGCCCTCTCCCTGGAGTGAAGGCTTTCCCGGATGGCACCTGGAATGCTCTGTAATGAGCTCCAAATACCTGGGGCAGGTCTTTGACATTCACGGCGGCGGCATGGACCTTCTGTTCCCTCATCACGAATGTGAACTGGCCCAAAACACCGTTACACGCGGAGAGAACAGTGTCAGGTACTGGATGCACAACAATTTGATCACAATAAACGGTCAGAAAATGGGAAAATCCCTGGGTAACTTCATTACCCTGGAACAGCTTTTTGAAGGAGATCATCCGCTATTGACCCAGCCTTTCCATCCCATGACCATCCGCTTTTTCATTCTCCAGGCACATTACCGCGGCCCTCTGGATTTCAGCAACGATGCGCTGCTGGCCGCAGAAAAAGGATTGCAACGGCTTATGCGGGGCCGGAACGTGATCAAAAAATTGAACGCCTCCCCGGAAGGATCTCCCTCGGCTTTTATACAGGATGTCCAAGAGAATATCTTCGCAGCCCTTTGTGATGATATGAATACCCCCGTGGCCCTTGCGGCATTGTTTGAACTGGTATCCTGGATGCATACAACAGCTGACTCTAAAAAACAGGTGTCCCCGGATGACATTACCCGGTTGGAACGTATCTACAATCAGGTTGTGGATGAAATACTGGGCCTGCGTGAAGAAAAGGATGAAGACCGGCTTCCCCTGGTGGAAGGTCTTATTGATATGATCCTGGATTTCCGGAAACAGGCCAGAAATAATAAGGACTGGGCAGAATCCGATAGGATACGGGACCGTTTGTCCGGGATGGGTGTTCAAATAAAAGACACCAAAGACGGAACCGACTGGGAGATCTGACCCGGCAAATTAAGCTTAAACGAGCAAAGAGGGATACTGTCGCCTGTCAGTATCCCTCTTTATTGCGTGGCGCGATCAATGGATCTTCTGTTTGCATGAAAAAATTCCGCGCGCTCACTGTCTTCGTTATCATTATTTAAGTCAAAAAGCGTTCCAAAGAATTCCCCAATAAAAAAAAACAGCCTGTCCGGAGTAAAAAAAACAAACAAAATAGTAAGACGCTGATAATCAAAATCAAAATTAAACGATTTCTTTTCAAAGACAGACTTTCCACTCCCCTTGTTGGGGAATTTGAGGTCTCGTGTTGGGGAATTATTCCCCATTATTGTAAAAAAGACCGTATTTTGTACCACCGGGATTTTCTTTATACCTTAGTCCTATGAAACCGGATACGGGTTTTCGCCTGAAGATCGTCTTTAGCTACTTATTGCTTGTGGCCCTTGCCGTAAGCACCGGATGGTACGTGTACAAACGCGTATATCCTTTTCTTTTCCAAAGCGAGGACCGCCGGGAAGAGATCCTGGAACGCAGCCTGCTTATCAGCAACACCATTTCTATGTTGTACGAAGCCGAATGGCTGGGAACCCGTTTCATCCAGGATCCCGGGGCGGAAAATTACGACCTTTACCGTACTGCACTGGACAACGTAGATGTCATGCTGGATTCGCTGGGAAAGGGGACCGTCCTGGAACGCCAGCAGGAGATCCTGGATGAAATTGACAGCCTGCTCGTTTACAGGGACATCAATATACAGGACATAGCCAGGCAGCAACAGGAACTCAGCCGTCGCACCAACCGGGAAGTGGAACAAAAGGTAAACCGTGCATTGCCGCAGCTTCCGGCCGTTGGGGAAACTCCAAAACTGACCGAAGTGGTTTCCCGTCCCAACCCGCCTGTAGTCATCCGTGAGGAGATCATTTACGATACCATAACGACAGCGGTTCAACGGCCCCGCCTTTCATTCTTTGAACGTCTGGGAAATGCCTTCAATCCTGCCCGAATGCAGGACAGCATTACAGAGATCAAACAGATCCGAAGGACCATTACCGATTCCCTGGTTCGCGTCATCCCCGGCACGCCCCAACCCGTAGCGCAAAAAACACCCAGCCGCGATACGGTCGTTCAGGCGGTCATGAAAGTTCTGGACGACGTGGAAGCCGAAAGGCAACGTCAGCTGAAAGCCATCTCGGCCCAACTGGAACAGCTTATTGAAACCGACCGTGCATTGAACATGCAGATCAACCAACTCCTGGAAGAACTGAACCAGGAGTGGTTCCAAAGCACCCTGACTTCACTGGAAACCCGTCGCGCCTCACTCAAACAGGCCGGTGATTCACTTTCCCTGCTGGGAGGGGTCGCTTTGTTCATTATTCTGGTCTCGGTGCTGTTCATTTTTGCCGATCTGAACAAAAGCCGGAAATACCGCAAAGATCTGGAAGTCGCGCGGAATCGTGCCGAGTCTTTGATGAAAAGCCGGGAAAAGTTGCTGCTGACCGTCACCCACGACATCAAAGCCCCGCTGAGTGCCATTGTCGGGTACCTGGATCTGCTCAGAAATCCCTCGGAGAAAGGGACCGGGCAGAAACTGAAAGAATACCTGGATCCCATGACCCACTCGGCAGAACACGTTATGGAACTGCTGGCGAACCTGCTGGAGTATTACCGGCTGGAAGCGCAAAAAACACAGCTCAACCCCGTCGTGACTCCGGTTACGCGGCTGTTCCGGGAGGCCATTGCCGTCTTTACTCCCACGGCCAACAAAAAGGGCGTGACACTGAATCTGCGTACCGAAATACCCGCCACGCAGTGCATCATAACCGACCCGCTGCGTCTGAGACAAATAGTCATGAACCTGCTTTCAAATGCCGTAAAGTTCACTGACAAAGGACATGTGGACTTGTTTGTTTCCCTGGACGGTTCCGTTCTGTTCTTTTCCGTATACGATACCGGATCAGGTATTTCTTCCAAGGCAAAATCCCAAATCTTTGAAGAGTTCACCAGGGCAGAAACGCCTCGTACTCAGGAAAAAGAAGGTGTGGGACTGGGCCTTTCCATTGTAAAGCGTACCGTAGAACTGTTCAAAGGCAACATAACCCTTTCCGGAAACAAAGACTCGGGATCCACCTTCTGTGTCTCCATCCCGGTGGAACTGACAGATAAACAGGCAGAAGACATACCTTTGTCCACACCTCAAACTTTAGAAAAACCATCCGGCAATCCCCTGCGCGTACTTGTGGTAGATGATGATCCGGCGCAACTGGCCCTGTCTGCAGAAATGCTCAAACTTTCCGGGCACCTGGTTGCCACCGCTCCCGGCACAGGAGAAGCGCTGAAAATAATGCAAAACATTCCCGTTGACGTGGTGTTGACAGATATCCAGATGCCTCACAAAGACGGATTCCATTTACTGGAACAGATCCGTAATTGCTACCCTACACCGGTGATTGCGGTAACGGCCAATAGCGTATACAGTTTACGGCATTTCCTGGAAAAAGGATTTGCCGGGCACCTGGAAAAACCGTTTGTAAAAGCCCAGTTAAACCACATCCTGTCACCCGTCACCCCGGCTGTGCCTTATGATCTTTTCTCTCTCAGCGATATGGCACACATGGTTGACGGCGACCTGGAAGCGGTCACCCAGGTGTTAAAAGTATTCCACGCCACGGCCGGTGAAAGTTTGGGTATTATGCAGGAATGCCTGGAAAAGAAAGATTTTGCAAGGATCTCATCCGTTGCACACAAAATGTTGCCTATGTTCAGGCAATTGCAATCCCCTATTGTAAAAGACCTGGAGATTTTGGAGCGAACCGGGAAAGAAGATCCAGGCCGGGTTCAAAGCGTAATCGGAAAGGCAAGGGAATTACTCCAGGTGATAAAGCTTCATTTTATTGTATAACGTTTTGCGGTCAATACCCAGCAGCCGTGCCGCACGGGTACGGTTGTTCCGGGTACTTGCCAACGCTTCCAGGATCATCTGGCGTTCGTGTTGTTCTTTTAACGTCTGGGTATCCTGCCCGTGTCCGGAAGACGGTACCTGGCGGATCTCTTCGGGAAGGTCGTCTACCGTTACCAGCGGGCCTTCGGACAACAGCACCGTACGTTTGACCATATTCAGGAGTTCCCTCAAATTTCCCCGCCATTGATAGGACAACATCAATTGTTCGGCATCCGGGGAAAATCCTTTGATCTGCTTGTTCATCTGACGGTTGGCATATTCCAGGAAATGCCTGGCGAACAACAGGATGTCCCGGCCCCTTTCCTGCAGACGCGGGATAGTGAGCTGGAATTCATTGATCCGGTGGTACAGGTCTTCCCGGAATTTGCCCTGCTCTATCATCTGCTTCAGGTCCACGTTGGTGGCCGTAATGATCCGGATATTGACCTCAATGATGCGGGAGCTCCCCACCGGCTTGATCATCCCTTCCTGCAGGGCCCGCAAGAGCTGCATCTGCACATCGGGCGACAGGTTCCCTATCTCGTCCAGGAACAACGTGCCACCGTCGGCCATCTCAAAAGCGCCTTTCTTGTCGCTGATTGCCGAGGTGAAGGACCCTTTCAGGTGTCCGAAGAGTTCACTCGAGGCCAAATCCCGTGGGATCGCCCCGCAATCGAGTGCCACAAAAGGTCCGTCCCGGCGTGTGCTGTTCTGGTGGATGTGATTGGCCACG
>JBAZHT010000081.1:0-7616 GCA_041652255.1 Bacteroidales bacterium | reverse complement strand
TGCGGTAATTATTTTTTGAGTTTCACTACCAGGAAACGGAAAACGTCGCTGTCCTTGTTGAAAGGACGGTGTGGAATGTCTTTAGGGCTGTCGATCAACATATCTTTGCCAACTTTTTGGGTCTCATCCCCGATTTCTATATACCCTTCTCCTTCCAGGATGTAGAAAAAAACATCAATGGGAGTGGTGTGCAATTTCAGTCCTTCGCCTTTTCCCAGTGTAATATGGACTACCTGTACGGCATCTGTATTGAAGATCACACGGGCATCCACGCCGTGCGGGTTTTGGGAAGTTTCAAAATCTTTGTAAGAGGTAATTTTCATAAGTCATTGTTTTGGATGTGCACGGGTAAAAATAAAGATTTTTAGCGAATTGTGTATAACTTGTAAAAATTGTTTAATTTCGCTGGAGTTCAAAAAATCCTTCTTATGGGCATACCGGATAAACGTCTTGTTTGTGTTTCTTTGCTTGGAGGGCTGCTGGGAATTTCCGGCGGTCTGCTTTTATTATTGGCATCGCCGGCATTGCAGGTCATTTTGCTATCCATTATGTTCATCGTGGGCGGGGAAGCCTGTTTTATTGTTTGGGGGATCAACAAAACGAATGATTGCGGAGGCGATAGAAGACCTATTAAGATCCTGTTTTACCTGGGTCTGGTTGCCGTGCTGACCGCAGTTTCCATTTTGTTTTTCAGGCAATACCTGGAAATGTATGTGCTTCAAATAATGGCATTTGGAATGATACTGGGCCTTGTTTTGCAATGGTACAATATGGGAAAGATCTATTTTGCCACCAAAAAAACGTTCTCTCTGGTTTTGCTGATCGTGTCCATTGCACTGTTGGTGATGACAATCCCTTTTGCGGTTCACGCCCCGTTCTTCTTTGAAACCCGTTCATTGCTTTTGGCCCTGTTGTGTTTTGCTTATGCATTGCTGGTTTTTCTAAGTTTCCCGGTAACGTTGAAAGCAGTCAACGCATATTCAAAATAATCCCATTACGTATTAAACCATTTCCATTGATCGAAGTCTAATTTTAGATCAATTTTTTTCATTTTTAGATTAACAAGACAAATTATGTCAAAACGTTCCGGATGGATTTTAGGTGCCCTGACTTTATTCGTGCTGGGCTTGATTATATTTTTTCCTTTACTCAAAAGAATGTTGAGTGGAGAGGAGCCGGGATCCGTCCCGGGACAACACACCGGACAGCAAACACTTCATGTAAATGCAGAAGTGCTAAGGTCCCATGTCATGTCCGACCATACCATTACCACGGGGGATATCCTTCCTGCCGAAGAAGTGAACCTGACTTTTGAAACGTCGGGGAAGGTCGTAGCTATTTATTTTACGGAAGGGGCGTATGTTAAAAAAGGGACTGTTCTGGCTAAAATTAATGACGCCCCCTTGCAGGCACAATTGAAAAAACTGGAGACCCAGGTTAAGCTGGCAGAGGACAGGGTATACCGCCAGCAAACCCTCCTGGAGCGGGATGCCGTCAGCCAGGAAGCCTACCAGGCCGTACTGACCGAGTACAATAAGCTGCAGGCCGATATTGAATTGGTCAAAGCCCAGATAGCACAAACGGAATTGCGGGCACCCTTTGACGGGGTGATCGGGCTCCGGCAGCTGAGCGAAGGTGCCTTTGCCTCGCCGGGCACGCAAATCGCGACCCTGGCAAAAGTCTCGGATTTGAAGATCGAATTTTCCGTTCCCGAAACGTATTCCCGTGACATTCACAAGGGCACCCCTATAGAATTCACGCTGACCGACGACCAGGGACGGGACAAGACGTTCCGCGCGAACGTATATGCCGTGGAATCGGGCATCAACCGTGCAACAAGGACTTTAACGGTACGGGCACTGTATCACAATGCCGGCAACCAACTTCTCCCGGGAAGGTATGTCTCGGTAAAGATCATGAAAGACGAGATCCCCGATGCCATTTCCGTTCCTTCGGAGGCCATCATCCCCGAGATGGGAGAAAATCTGGTTTACCTGTACAAAAGCGGAAAAGCCCGGCCGGTTATCATTGACGGCGGGATTCGAACCGCAAACCGGGTACAGGCCCTGAGCGGGGTAAAGGCGGGTGATACGCTGATCATTTCCGGGGTGATGCAATTGCGCACCGGACTGGATGTGATTATTGACCGGATCGTGGAAGGAGAGGACGCTTTATGAACATTTCCGAGTTAGGCATAAAAAGACCCGTCCTGGCAACGGTGGTGGTCCTGGTGATCACCCTGTTCGGTCTTATAGGGTTCACTTTTTTGGGAACCCGGGAATTCCCCAGCGTGGACCGTCCCATCATTACCGTTAATGTCAGTTACCCGGGGGCGAATGCCGATGTGATCATGAACCAGATCACCGAGCCCCTGGAACAAAACATCAACGGCATTCCCGGCATCCGTTCCCTGAGCAGTGTAAGCAGCCAGGGGAGTTCGCGTATTACCATAGAATTTGAATTGAGCGTAGACCTGGAAACGGCCGCCAACGACGTCAGGGACAAAGTCTCCCGGGCACAACGTTTTTTGCCCCGTGACTGTGATCCGCCCACCGTATCCAAAGCCGATGCCGATGCTACACCCATCATGCAGATAGGCGTCCGCAGCGACAAACGGTCGCTGATGGAAGTGAGCAACATTGCAGAGCTTACCGTTAAAGAACAATTGCAGACCATTCAGGATGTAAGCGGTGTGATGATCTGGGGGGAAAAACGTTACTCCATGCGTCTGTGGCTGGATCCGGTAAAGATGGCCGGTTACGGGGTGACGCCCATGGACGTGAAAAACGCGGTAGACCGTGAAAACGTGGAATTGCCCTCCGGACGGGTCGAGGGGGATAAGATTGAACTTTCCATCCGTACCCTGGGCCTGATGACAACACCGTATGAATTCAACAACCTGATCATCAAACAGGACCGTGGCCGTATAGTGCGTTTTCAGGATGTGGGAAGGGCCGAGTTGGGGCCCGAGGACACCCGCAGTGCCTTGCGAAAAGACGGAGTACCCATGGTTATTGTGGTCATTGTGCCGCAGCCGGGGGCCAACCACATCATGATAGCCGACGAAGCCATTGCCCGTGTGGAACAAATGAAAAAAGACCTTCCGGAAGACGTTTCCGTAGAGGTAATGTTCGATAATACGGAATACATCCGGGCGTCCATCAAGGAAGTAAGAAACACCATTTTCATTGCCTTTTTCCTGGTGGTGTTCATCATTTTCGTTTTCCTGAGGGATTGGCGGGTTACGCTGGTACCGGTTGTGGTCATTCCCGTTTCTTTGGTGGGTGCGTTTTTTGTCATGTACCTGGCCGGATTCTCCATAAACGTGCTATCCATGCTGGCCGTTGTCCTGTCTGTAGGACTTGTGGTGGACGATGCCATTGTGGTAACAGAGAACATATACATTCGCATTGAACGGGGCGTTTCGCCCCGGAAAGCGGGTATTGAAGGGTCCAGGGAGATCTTTTTTGCCGTGGTCTCCACGACAATCACCCTGATTGCCGTATTCCTGCCCATCATATTTATGGAGGGCATGACCGGCCGTTTGTTCCAGGAATTCAGCATAGTAATAGCGGGTGCCGTGGCCTTTTCTTCACTGGTGGCCCTTACTTTCACCCCTATGTTGGCCACTAAGATTCTCAAAAAAAGAGACAAAAAAAGCTGGTTGTACGCAAAAACGGAACCTTTCTTTTACGGGATGATCAACGGGTATGCCCGGTGGTTGAAGGCTTTCCTGAAAATAAAGTGGGTAGCCATACCGGTGGTGTTTGTCCTGATGGGGATCATTGCCTGGCTCTGGATGACCATACCGTCCGAGTTGTCTCCCATGGAAGACCGTTCACAGATCACCGTGCGTGTGACCGGGCAGGAAGGAAGTACTTTTGAGTATGTTCGTGACTTTACCGATCACATTGCGGATATTTCCGATTCCGTGGCGTACGAAAACCGCGCGCTTGTCTCGCGATCCTGGACCGGCGGCGGCTTTGTGAACGTATTGCTGCCCGATATCCGGGAACGGGAAAGAAGCCAGATGGAAATTGCCGAGGCCATGACGCAGCGCGTCATGAACGAAACACAGGCGCGGGTTTTTGTCCAGCAAACGTCCACCTTTGGAGGCCGGCGGGGAGGCATGCCCGTGCAATACGTTTTGCAGGCGCCCAACATTGAAAAATTGCAGGAAGTAATACCCTTGTTCATGGAACAGGTGGATCAAAGCCCGGTGCTGAGGATGGCCGATGTGAACCTGAAATTCACCAAACCCGAAACACGGATAGTCATTGACCGTGACAAAGCCAATACCATGGGCGTTACCACCAGGAATATTGCGCAAACCCTGCAGTATGCCCTGAGCGGTCAGCGCATGGGTTATTTTTACATGAACGGGAAACAATACCAGATCCTGGGAGAGATCAACCGCCAGCAACGCAATACTCCGGCCGATCTGAAATCCATCTTCATCCGTAACGACAGGGGAGAAATGATTCAGCTGGACAACCTGGTTACCCTCTACGAAGACGTGGCTCCGCCGCAATTGTACCGTTACAACCGATTTGTATCGGCAACCATTTCTTCCGGCCTGAACCGGGGATACACCATTGGAGACGGACTGGAAGAGATGGATAGAATTGCAGCCGATGTGCTGGATGACTCGTTCCGGACAGCCCTGGACGGGGAATCAAAAGAATTCCGCGAGAGTGCCTCGAGCCTGGTATTTGCCATGGTGTTGGCCCTTGTACTGATCTTTTTGGTGTTGTCGGCCCAGTTTGAAAGTTTCAAAGACCCGCTCATTGTCATGATCACTGTTCCACTGGCTCTGGCGGGCGGACTGGCCCTTATGAGCTGGACAGGCCAGACCATGAATATCTTCAGCCAGATAGGATTGATCATGCTTATTGGACTGGTAGCCAAAAACGGGATCCTGATCGTGGAATTTGCCAATCAGAAACAGGCTGCCGGCATGATGAAAATGGAATCCATAACGGCTGCGGCCGCACAACGGTTGCGACCGGTACTGATGACAAGTATCTCCACCATACTGGGCCTGTTGCCTTTGGTCTTTGCAGCGGGTGAAGGAGCCAACGGCCGGATAGCCATGGGGGTTGCCGTAGTGGGAGGACTGGTCTTCTCTACGTTGATGACTTTGTTTATTGTCCCGGCCATGTATGGGTTTATTGCTACCGACAGAAGCAAGAAGAAAAACCGGGAGGAACTCCAATGAAAAGACATATACATAATTTCATGATTGTTAGGTTCATGATTGTCCTGGCCGTGGCGGTTCCCCGAACCGCCTTAGCGGCCACGGGAAGCCAGGATCCTACGGAAGACGGGACCCCGTATCCCATGACACTGGAAGCATGCATTGAAACGGGACTGCAAAACAATTATTCGGTCCGTATCATGAGAAACCTGGAACAGCAGGCGGAAAACAATGCGACCCGGGGGAATGCCGGGCAACTGCCTACCGTGGGTCTGAGTGCTTCCTACGGTGGTACTTATTACCAAAACAACTACCTGTACCCCGATGGGGAACGAAGTACGGCTTCTTCCCTGAACAACAACGTACAGGCAGGCGTTGATGTGAACTGGACCCTTTTTGACGGGTTCGGCATTCAGGCAAACTATGAAAAACTGAAAGAACTCAGTATACAGGGAGAACTGGACATGCGGCTGACCGTGGAAGATTTTGTGGCTTCAGTAGCTTCTGAATATTATTACCTGATACGGCAACAAATACGGCTGGACAATTTGCAAAAAAGCGTTACCTTATCAAGAGAACGGCTGCGCATTGTGCAGGAGAGTTACCAGATAGGCGCTTCTTCCGGTCTGGATTATCAACAAGCACAGGTAGACTACAACGCGGATACATCCGATTACCTGACTCAGGTAGAACTGGTTAAAAAATCGGTTATCCACATGAATAAACTGATGGCCCTGGAAGATGTGGAACGCAAAACAGTCCCCGCAGATACGTCCATTGCCCTTAATTGTGACCTGGATAAAGCGCAATTGTGGCAAAACACGCTGAAGAATAATACGACCTTACTGCAAACCTTAAGCGACCAAACCCTGTCACAACTGGATTACAAACGGATCAAGAGCAGGAATTACCCGTACCTTAGACTGAATGCCGGTTACGGCTACCGGAATTACTGGTACGGAAACGGAACCTACGACCGGAACAACCAGTTTGGACCGACTCTGGGAGCTTCCATGGGTATTGCTCTGTACGACGCCGGGAACCGCCGGCGGGAACAGGCCAATGCACGGCTGAATATTGAAAACAGCCGGTTGCGCCTGGAACAAATGGAAAATGTCCTGCAGGCCGACCTGGCCAGTTTGTGGATGGCCTACCAAAACAACTTGCAATTGTGGGAAATTGAAAAAAGCAATCTGAACGTGGCCCGCAGCAACTTTGAAATAGCGATGGAACGTTACCGCCTGCGTGAACTTTCCGGTATAGAATTGCGTGAAGCACAGTTGAGTTTGCTCAAATCGGAAGAGCGTCTTTCCACGGTGGAATACAACGTAAAAATCTGTGAAATATCATTACTTTTGCTAAGCGGAGACATTCTTACCTGTGAATTGTAACTCTTATGAAAATGCTATTCAAGATCACTTTTTTATTTCTGTTGACTTCCTGCACCATGACGAAAAACAATCCTTTGCTTGAAACACCCGGTAATACTTACCAGGCTCCTCCTTTTGACCGTATAGAACTTTCAGATTATAAACCGGCCCTGATCCGTGCCATTGATAGTGCCAAAAGCAGGGTAGATTCCATTACCGCTAACCAGGAACCTCCCACTTTTACCAATACCATAGAAGCCCTGGAATATGCCGGAGAAGAAGTTTCCCGGATTGCCATGATTTTTTACAACCTGAACGAGGCGCATACTTCCGATCAAATGCAGAAATTGGCACAGGAGCTGTCTCCGTTGTATACCGAATACCAATTGTATGTATCCCTGAATCCCGCATTGTTTGAACGGGTAAAAGAAGTATACCCGGACCGTTCATCCCCGGAGCTGACACAGGAACAGGCCCGCTTATTGGAAGAAACCTACAAAGGTTTTGTACGTAACGGAGCCAATTTGCCACCGGAAGACAAAAAAACTTACGGGGCCATCCAGGAACAACTTTCCGTGGCCTCCCTGAAATTTTCCAGCAACGTCCTCTCGGCTACAAATGCATATACCCTTCATCTTGCCCTTGAAGAAGACCTGGAAGGCCTTCCTGCCTATATGAAGGAAATGGGAAAGGAAGCTGCCGCAGCTCAAAAAAAGGACGGATGGGTCTTTACGCTGGATTATCCCAGTTACGGGGGGTTTCTAAAATTCAGTACCCGCAGGGAGCTAAGGGAACAAATGTGGAAGGCCTACAATTCCCGTTGCCTGGAAGAATACGGCAATCAGGATCTGATACAGGAAATCGTCTCGCTGCGCCTGCAATCCGCCAACCTGCTGGGGTACGATAAATATTCGGATTATGCCCTGGAACAACGCATGGCCAAAAAACCGGAAACAGTCAATGGCTTTTTGCAAGACCTGATGCAAAAAACGCTGCCCTATGCCCGCCGGGAAGTGGCAGAAATACAGCAATATGCACGTTCTATGGGA
>JBAZHT010000080.1:0-7802 GCA_041652255.1 Bacteroidales bacterium | reverse complement strand
CTGGGTGGACCTGACCTGGAATTTTGAAGAAAGCACCACATACTGGCCTACCAACATCACGTTCAGTCACGATACCGTATCATACGGCCTCAACGAAAAAGGGTATTTTTATTCTTCTTTCTTCTATGCAGCGGAAGAACACGGAGGCACGCATTTTGACGCCCCGTTGCATTTTACCGAAAACGGAAGATCCATTGAACAAATACTCCCAGAAGAATTTACAGGAGAAGGGGTTTGTGTGGATGTATCCGAAAAAGCGCTCAGCGACCCTGATTACCTTATTTGTGTCAGGGATTTCGAAGACTGGGAACAACAGCACGGAAGAATCCCCGATAAGGCAATAATTTTAGTGCGAACCGGGTATGGACAATTTTGGGGAGATCCACTGAAATATACTGGAACATTGAAACAGGGTCCTGAGGGAGTAGCGGAACTGCATTTTCCCGGATTGGATCCGGAAGCGGCAAAATGGCTTGTAAGGGAAAGAAACATCAAGGCGTTCGGTCTGGATACTCCAAGCATTGACCGGGGACAGTCCTCGGAGTTTATGACACACCGCATCCTCTTCAGTAACGACGTTACGGCTTATGAGAACATTGCCCGCCTGGAACTTGTACCGCCTCGTAATTTTTACGTAGTCGCAGCCCCCATGAAGATCAAAGGAGGAAGCGGCGCCCCCCTAAGGCTCCTTGTCTGGATTCCCGAAATTTGATCTTGCCTTTAATTAAGCAGGTCCAGGATCTCCGGATCATTGGGCCTGACTTTGGAAGGCCAGTATCCAATAAGCCGTCCTTGTTCATCCACCAAATATTTGGCAAAATTCCATCCGGGTGCTTTTTTATTCCAACCGTTTTCGGCGGGATCTGACAGCCAGCGGAACACAGCGTTTTGCTCCTTGCCTTTAACAGATGATTTTTCCATCATTTGAAACGTCACCCCGTAATTGACTTCACAAAAATCCAGGATCTCTTCATTCGATCCGGGGTCCTGGTTCATAAAGTCATTGGAAGGAAATCCAAGGATAACCAATCCGGGTGCACAGGCCTGGTTGAGCTCCTCCAATTCCGCAAACTGCGGGGTAAACCCGCATTTGGAAGCCGTATTCACCAGGAGAACCTTCTTGCCGCGGAGCTGTTCAAAGGAAAAATCTTCTCCACGAATGGTTTTGAAAGACAATTCATAAAAATTCGTTGGAGGATCCACAACTTTTCGGTTATCCTGCTTACTGTTCCCGGTAAAAAAAGATATTAGCATGGCACACATAATAACGATGGTTTTCATTATTCAATTTTTAAAGATTCGCATAATAGAGAAGCAATACAGGCAGAAAGTCGTTTCTGCCAGACAGTCGCACTTGTATAACAGACTATGGGCAAAACCCATTCCAGCAAGGCCAGTGCGTAAGGAATAAACGTTTTTTCTCCCCGGGCAGCGAACGCTGCATATTCCCTCATTTTTAAGGTCAGGGATATATTCCTGTGCATGATCTCCGGCAATTTTCCGGTCCATTCCCTATCCGGCTTACTGTCCGAAAAAGAAGTATCTCTGTAAAATCCTGTAAGATGATCCAACACTTCCAAAAAATCCCGTTCTGTTTCCATGGGATAGGACTCTATCATGAAAATGGCTTCCAGCCGCGCAAAATCAGATACTACGGACCGGGGCCGGGTTTCGGAAAAATCAATGAGGTAAACATTCATCTCATTATCCAGCAGAATATTCTGCATGTTCAGGTCGCCGTGGCATATGCACGTATAATAATCAAGGCTCTCCTGCCGCCTTTTGGGATATTCATCTTTAAGAACGCGGTAAGGATTCAAAAAGTCTTTCGGGCGTCCGTCTATCCGAAAAAAGACATTCCGGGCATCTATGCCAAGGATCGACTCGGCTTTTTCAAAAAGATCCGGGAAGAAAGTTTTTGTGGGATCATGGTCATCGTACGGACAGATCTTTTCCCTGACCGGCTGCCCGTACCAGGGTTTTAATATCTTCAGGAAAATTTTATCAAACAGGGGCTTCAATGACCCGATATCCATATTATGAAAATACCAGGTCAACCACTTCAATCCGGTATCCTCTCCGCCTATTCCTACAAAATTGTATCGCAATGCGCCTATCTGGCAATGAAAAGCAGTTCCAAGAACCATGGCACTGTTGTTTAGAATATAGGGCATGGCATATTTCCGGCATCGCTCCGCTTCCCTTGATATCAGGGGTCTCGCCCCTATCTTCAACACAGTAGGCCTAAGAACCCTTCCCCTGTCATCGAATGACTTAACATAAAAAGTGCTGGCCGAATAGCCTCCGTGAAGTCTTTTGATCTCCACCTTTTCAGAATCCCTGTATAAAGATCTGGTAAGGTATGCGTAATACTTTTCTGTAAGTGTCTCACCTGTGAAAACGACTCCGGGGATATACCCGGCCGCCTCTGATATTTCATGTGAATAAAACAACCAGCATACCGGATCCGTAAGCAATGCAGATACATCTCCCGCAGCCACTCCTTCTACGTTTTCCCAGGTAAGCAACGAGCGGCAATACTGTTGAAATGTTTGACCCGGCTGCATATCAGCCAAACACTGCAACAGAAATGTGCCTCCCTGCCATGTCCGGCTGTCCCGGCTAAGGTATACGGATAAAGCCGGTCTGTCAGGACCCTGTGCCAGACAAACGGCTGCACACAGAAAACAATCACCCCCACAGACTAACTGCGAAGTGTGTTGCAATATATCAGAGACGCTGATCTTTTTGCCATCCTCAACGGAAATCCTTACCATAGGAGATTCCTGCACAGATAGTGCCCGGTCCACAAATACGGTTGCCTGCAAAGGATCCCCGGCAATTCGAAAATCCGGGGCATATTTTTGGTTATCAGGAATGAGTCCGGTACAATGGTATAGTGTAAAAAAAGATCCCGCCACAGCTTCACTTCTCAGCAAGGTCTCTCCAAACGCTCCGTATCCTGTTGCTAAAGAAAGAGATCCGTAATCTGTTAAAATCGGCTCCTCCCATTGCCGGAGCCCCCCTTCCGGCACGCTTTTCAAAAGTTCTGTTTTCCACGGGATCTTTTTCGCATACACCTTGGCATTCCCTGAAAGAGCGTTTTCCTGTTCCTTAATGAAAGCTACGGCTTCGGGAACCTCGCCAAACAGGTTAAACACAGAGTCAAGCCCGGCTATCTGAAACACCCGGAACAATTCGTCTGAAAATCCGCATACAGCCAGTTTTCCTCCCTGTGATCCAAGTTCTTTTGACGTGCGCAATAAAACACGTATACCGCTGCTGGACAAGTAAGAACATTTTGAAAAATCGATAACCAAAAACCGTTGCCCGGTTGTCATGTCCCGGACAGCTTCTTCGAACAAAACTGTTTGGACCGTATCCAGTCTCCCAACGGGACGGATACAGTGAACCAAATCATATTGATCCCTGGTTATTTCAAACATATTGCAAGTTACGTAAAATTCTTTCTATATTTGAATTGCTTATCTGGTAATTACTTATGAAGTTTCAAAGCGGTTTCTTCCTGGCAGTAATGATGCTCCCTATTATTTCCCTGAATGCTCAATACATCCGAAAACCGGATCCTGAATTAAAACACAATGAAAAAACATTCGGTAATAAAATGCTCCGGGGTTCCGGCTACGCATTGGGATACAACGCAATGATCATGACAGCCCTGATCTTATCACCTGAGGATATAAGCCAATGGGGCAGGGCAGAAGCTTTCAGGGCAACTTCCATCAGAGCGCAATACAAAAAGACGTTCACGACTGCTCCCGTTAAGGATAACGATCTGGCCGTAATCAACTACATTGGCCATCCCTACCAGGGAAGTTTCTATTACAATGCCGTCAGATCCCAGGGTGCCAGAATCTGGCAATCATCTCTTTTTACGATCATGCAATCGGTGGTTTGGGAGTATGTATGGGAAGGCGGGCTGGAACAACCCAGTATCCAGGACCTGATTGTTACCCCGTTAGGAGGAATTATTCTGGGAGAACTAAGTCACCGGGCAACACTGGCCATGAGAAACAAAGGGTTTCAATGGTACGAGATCATCCTGACCTGTATCATCAATCCTGCTTATGCCCTCAACAACGGTTTTAAACGTCCAACCTTCTGCGGTAATTGAAAGCTATGGCTATTATAAAGCATACCAGCCCAAAAAGAACCATCATGCCACTTTCGGGCAAAATGGCTTTTACCCCGGCATCCAGCATAAACACCTCCAGGAATCCTGAAAGGCCCCAATGCATGGGAGAAAACATACCGATGGTACGTAATGTGTCCGACATTAAGAAAGTCGGGATCCAGATGCCTCCAATGGCAGCCATGATAACAATGGAAATGGCCCCGAAGACAGCTGATTGATGGAAATTTTCGGCAATATTTCCTATGGCTATGCCGTATCCGATTGCCGCCAGTGCCGCTGAAAGTCCCAACAGGATCAAAGCCAGCGGCGAACTGCCCAGATTCAATGATTCAGTTCCAAAAAGCGGTAAAATAAATACACCTATCAGCAACATCAGCCCAAACTGCATCAGGGAAACAATCGTAAATACAATGGCTTTGCTCAGCAAATATTCCGTATAGGAACACGGCATGGTCAGCAATCGTGAAAAACTGCCATCCTGCCTTTCGCGGATAATACTCCCGGAAAGGGATATGACAATAAAAAATATTGCAAAAAGAGACCACGCCGGCACATTATGTTGTACCGGATTGGGAACCATGTCTTTTCCTTCCAGCTGAGCATCCCTGATGTCAATATAAACCTGTTGGCCTGCAAAACCGGTAGTGGAAATGGGAATGGGACTTATTTCGTTCACCTGCCTGGTGATCTCTTTCATTATATAATCAAATTCAATTTTCTGCGTCTTCTCTTTTAACGTGCTCATAATAGTCGTATAAAAGGAAGATTTGGTTGTCGGATCTACATATATAACAAATCCGACACTGTCCATGGCAGGCAAATCCACGGCTCCGCTAAATGTGGCCAGTACATACCGGGTCACGTTCTTTTGAATGTTTTCGGTTGTGTTTTCCGGAATAAATATTCCCAGGGTATACCTGCTGGATGCAATTTCTTTTTCAATTTGCTGCAAAGCAGGAGCTTCCCCGTCCATTTGTCTGTCAATCTTGAAAACCCCTGACGCTTCAAGTTCCGTGTCAATGGCTTTGCCTAGTTCACCCTTGTCGTTGTTGATCAGGAGAAGGGGAACCGAGGCGTCTGTTATGGCCCTGAAAGTACTTTCCTGGAGCAATGTCATCAGAATAACCAGTACGACCGGCATAAGGAACATCAGCAGCAACCCGGCCACATCTCTTTTCAATAAAAGGTAATCTTTATAGAGCAGGTACCTGAACTTTTTCATTGGTTGTCCCTCATTCTTTTTCCGGTAAGTAACAGGTACATCGATTCCATGCTGTCACAGGATTTGTATATATTCCTGAGGGCTGAAGGATGTCCCTGGCAAATGATTGACCCGTTATCCATAAATGCTACCTCTGTACAGATCTGTTCTGCCTCTTCCAGGTAATGAGATATGAAAAGAACCGTGGTCCCTGAACGGTTAATCTCCACTAATTTTTCCAGTATCAGTCTCCTTGACTGGGCATCCACACCCACGGTGGGTTCATCCAGTATGAGTATTTTGGGTGCATGCAGCATTCCGGCTATCAGGTTTACACGACGCTTCATCCCCCCTGAAAAGCGGTTGATATAAGAATTACGGCTTGCAGACAGATCGAACAATTCCAGGAGTTCGTCAATTCTTTTTTCCAGTAACTCTTTTTGTATCCCGTACAATCCTCCCAGGATCTTCAGGTTTTCATAAGCTGTCATGGTCGGGAATAGGGCAATATCCTGGGGAATGAGTCCAAACAGGGGTTTTATGGGTTTCATTCCGTCCGCCAGGGAGTGTCCGTCCACGATTACTTCACCGGTGTCGTATTTGCGAAGTCCGCAAATAATATTTATGGCAGTGGTTTTTCCGGCACCATTCGGGGCAAGAAGTCCGAAAAGTGAACCGTAAGGGATCTTTAAAGACAACCTGTTGAGTGTAGGATGAGCTTTACCTTTATAGGTTTTGTTCAGGTCCCTTGTTTCTATGGCGTATGTATTACCCACGCTTGATCGAATTTTCCAGTTTTCTGAAGACTTCTGTTTCCCGTGCAGAAATTATTTCCAGCTTATCAGCTATATCTTCGTAAGAAAGTATGATCCCTTCACGTTTTTTAAAAAACCGGGCCGCATGATAAGAAAAATCCCTCCAAAGATCACCGACTTCTGTCAATTCCATGGACAATTGATTCCACTCGGGTTTGTTTAAAAACTCCGATGCTTCCTGTAAAAAAGCAGCATACATAAACCGGAATCCCGCCCCTCCGGTACCGATCTCTTCCAGCATCCTTATAACCTGTGCCAGATTCATTGCCGCACCACGTTCCCCGTAAAGTCTTTCCCACTTACGCATTCTTTTTGCCAGGTAGGCGATCCCTTTTGCCCCAAACATCGGTAAAGGTATCCCCAACATCCCGGAACAAGTCTTAAGTGTTGCCTTATAAAGCATTTCGGCAGTCAATGGCTTGTAATGTTCCGTACTTTTTATGTAATACATCCGGCCTTCGGGAGGACTAGTACCCTGCGCAAAACGGACTTTCTTCAAATTTTCGGCGGAAAGACGGTTTTTGTTCATTCCTATGGGATCCGAAATAATATATTCATCTCCCTCTTTGCCAATGACACAAAGGTTATGGGCATTGAAGTGCATCCTGTATTCCTTCGGGAAATAGGCTAAGTGATATACCCCTACCCTCAACCCCACGGGTATTCCCTTTGTAAGTACTTCGTCCAGTTTGGCCATGGCTTTGTCCGGATCTTTAAACTTATGCCACTGTACTTCAATTCCCAGGGCTCGGGTTACTCTGGTAAAAATACTACCCGGAAAATACCTGAAAGACGTCAGGGCCATCCCGTGCAATCTGTAGAAAGGCATGTGGGAGAAAAAAATACCGGACCCCAGTCCCAGGACCATGGGTTCACTGAGTTTAATCCCGTAAAAATTCAGTAAATTTCTCACTACACCGTTTTCGCAATGGGCGGCGTGCCTGTGTTCAAAATTGATTTCCATATTTAATCGATAGAGGCAAGTTCTTCAACACTTATGTTCATGGCATCCGCAATACGGGAAAGCTCTTCTGGTTTTAGGGAAGCAAAGTGTTTGGGTTTACAGAATTTGTGTATTTTTCGTTTTGACAAACCGGTATAATCTGCCAGGATGCCTGGTTTCATCACTAAACGGACCATATGATACATCAGGGGACTGTATTTTCCGGCAATGACTTCTTTACGAACCTCCAGGGCTTCTTCCCCGTTGCAGATCCAGGAAAACCGTATGGCTTCATTTTTAGGAGCCCATCCGGCACTGGGAATTTCCCGGTATTTTCCGTCGTCATCCAGGGCATACGTTCGATCTCTCAATAATACATCACCATCCGGTTGCAGAAACTCGTCATCCTGGGGAACGTCTTTGACTTTCATGGTTCAAATATTTAGTTGCAAATATACTATTTTTTAGTACCCGGACTTTAACGGGAACTTTCAATATTCACATCACTGAAAACATAGGTAGTAATGTAGCCCGATTTCTCTTGTACCACGACTTCTTTAAGTGCATATTTTGATCTCCCGAAACACAGATCAATAGTGACAAATGAATTTTCTGATTCTGTTTTTGCATTCCTGATCGTTACACAATGACCTCTATCGTCCAACAGGTAAATCAGTTCGTAATTAG
>JBAZHT010000079.1:0-7959 GCA_041652255.1 Bacteroidales bacterium | reverse complement strand
CCGCAGCAACGGCTGGGCCGATGATGATGCCCCCGGATTTGGCACCAGTTATGCGGACTGGGAGGACAAAGTAGTACCCGGCAACACGTTCGATTACCCCATTATTCACGGGAAAGCTTTTGCCCGGGCCGGATACAGTTATGTTTCCACTAGCCTGGAAGTGTTTACGGAAACAGACAAATACAACACGGCTGATTTCCATGCCCTGGACCTGATCCTTGGAAAACAGAAACAGGTAACCCGGGGAGGGACCCTCACCACACGGACAGACTTTAAGGCGTTTCCGCCTTCCCTGCAGGTAAAACTCACTCAGTATGCCCGGAAAGGAGGCAACATGCTGATCAGCGGTGCCTACACTACCAGCGATATCTGGGGAAGCTATCAAAAAGACAGTCTGGGAAGGATCTTTGCCCAGGAAGTGCTCCGGGTCAATCACCGCAGCAACCATGCCTCGCGTACCGGAGAAGTTATGACTGCCCCCTCGCCTTATAAAGCTTTTTACGACGAAGATCTATCAGGTGATCCGGTCTATTCCTTCTGTACCGACCTGAATCAGGATATATATCCGGTAGAATCCCCCGATGCCCTTGAACCGGCCAGTGAAGATGCCTATACCATATTACGCTACCTGGATAACCGGCTGAGTGCCGGAGTGGCCTATAAAGGAGCATACCGTGTCGTAGTCCTGGGATTTCCCCTTGAAACGCTGAAAACGACAGAACAGCAGGAAAGACTGGTCAAACAATGTCTGGAATTCTTCGGTACTGACAATTAGTCATATTGTTCCTGAGTGGAATGGTTTTTGACACCCCGTAGTATTCAAAAACCACTAGGATTTATGAAAAACAAAGGTACTATAGGGGTAACTACCCAGGACATTTTTCCGATCATTAAAAAATTTTTGTATTCAGACCATGAGATATTTCTCAGGGAATTGATATCCAATGCAGTAGATGCAACACAAAAAGTCAAAGCCCTGGCCGCCAAAGGCGATATCAAAGGGGAATTGGGAGACCTTACCATCAGGGTCAGCTCCGATCCGGCAAAAAAGACAATAACCGTTTCTGACAGAGGTATTGGCATGACGGATGAGGAAGTGGACAAATACATCAACCAGATCGCATTTTCGAGTGCCGGTGAATTCCTGGAAAAATACAAAGATCAGGAAAACAATATCATAGGCCATTTTGGATTGGGATTTTATTCCAGTTTCATGGTAGCCAAAAAAGTGGAAATCATAACCAGAAGCTGGCAGGAAGGGGCACAGGCCGTTAAGTGGACCTGTAAGGGAACCCCTGAATATACCCTGGAATCTGCAGAGAAGGAAGACCGCGGAACCGACATCATATTGCACCTCTACGCCGAATACGAGTCTTATGCGGAAGAAAGCAAGATCAATGATCTGCTTCAGAAATACTGCAGCTTCCTTCCGGTAGAGATCGCTTTCGGAAAGGAAAAAGAATGGAAAGACGGCAAAGAGGTTGTCCTGGACAAAGACAGGATCATCAACCAGGTGAATCCCCTTTGGTCAAGAAAACCCGCCGACCTCAAAGAGGAGGACTACAGGGAGTTTTACAGCAAACTTTATCCGTTTGCGGAAGAACCCCTCTTCTGGATCCATCTGAATGTGGATTATCCTTTCAAACTTACAGGCGTGTTGTATTTTCCCAAGATCAAGGACAAACTGGAAGTAACCCGGAATAAGATACAACTGTATTGCAACCAGGTATTTGTGACTGACAATGTAGAGCATATTGTACCTGATTTTCTGACACTCCTGCACGGGGTAATAGACTCTCCCGACATTCCCCTGAACGTGTCACGCAGTTATCTGCAAAGCGATTCCAACGTAAAGAAGATTTCGTCGCACATAACGCGTAAGGTGGCTGACCGCCTTGACGAGATATTCAAAAACGACCGTCCCGCACTGGAAGAAAAATGGGACAACCTGAAACTCTTCATAGAATACGGGATGTTGACGGAAGAAAAATTTTACGACAGGGCCCTAAAATTTGCCTTGTTAAAAAATACGGACGAAAAATACCTGAGTTTTGACGAATACCAGACTCTTATTGAACCCAACCAGAAGGACAAAGACAACAAGATGGTCTACCTGTATGCCACCAATACCCAGGAACAATTCGCCTACATAAGTGCCGCCAAAGAAAAAGGATACGATGTGTTGCTTTTGGATTCTCCCCTGTGTGCCCACTTTGTCAACCTCTTGGAATCCAAGATGAAAGACGTGCGCTTTGTGCGTGTAGATTCAGATGCTCCGGAAAAACTGATCCCTAAAGAAGAGTTATCCAAACCGGACATGAGTGAAGAGGAAGAAAAAGAACTCCGGGAAGCCTTTCAGGAAGTTCTGCCAAAAGACGTCACCTTTACGGTCAACTTTGAGAATTTGGGAGCACAGCAAAATCCGGTCATGATCACCCAGGGAGAATGGATGCGCCGTTACCGCGAAATGTCTGCTTTGGGCGGAGGCATGAATTTCATGGGCTCCATGCCCGAGTCTTACTCACTGGTAGTCAATTTTGAACACCCACTCGTACAGAAGATACGGGAATCAAAAGACAAAAACCTGATCAGCCAGGTGTGCGACCTGGCCCTGCTGGCCAATAACCTGCTCAAGGGAGAATCCCTGAATACTTTTATAAAAAGGAGTGTCGACTTACTGTAAAGGTTTTACCACCTCTATCAACTCGGGAAGGTCCATACCTATTTCCTGCAGGAATTCAATGCGAGGCACACCGTTGGCATTCCACCCCCTGCGTTTGTAAACAGCATCCAGCAGGCGTTCGTACTTGTCTTCCCTGAATTGACGTATAACCCGGCGTTTTTCTTCCAGACTCATGGTCAGGGGATCAACGCCGATTTCTTCCTTCAATTGTTTGTCGTAACGTTCCTGCCTGGAAAGGTATTCGTCTTCGGTCACCGGTCCGCAGGCACGGTAAGGTTGCGCATCGTCTTTACGCAGGCCGTATCCCATACGTATATTGAAGATCCGTTGAAAATTGTACACCCTCTCTGACATACGGATCAATTCTTCCTTGTCAAAATCCCGTCCCGTTACCGCTTTGAACACCGTCACGTAATTGTCCACATGCTCAGGAACCTTTGCCGGTTCATCGGTCTGGGCGTTATCGGCCGGTTCTATGTCGTTCCAACACAATTTGCAAAATCCGGCCAATCCAAACCAGGTGCGGAACATGGGAAAATAATGCAGCGCTTCTGCCTTATCTTCAAAAGTGGGAATCTGGTTGTTGATCATGTCCATGAAGATCAACCAGGCTTCATCGTGCTGCGGTCCTTTGTTGGTCATGGCATATCCTCCCTGCTGGGCAAGAGACTCCTTGGAAATGTACATGGAATATTCCATGCCTTTGTTTTCCATGGCTATATCTTTCAAAAAACCGGGATCACCCCACCCTTTCTGAATGAACATTTCCTTCATTTTCTTAACCCCCAGACCGGCCACCAGACCAAACCCTTCCCCTCTGGCCAGCTGGTGCATGCATTCCAGGGCAGCCGGGGCATTGCCCCAGTACAGTTCCAGCCCTCCGGTACGCTCTTTGTTCAAAATGCCGTTTTCCCAGCATTCCATGATGAAAGCCATGATATTTCCCCAGGATATGGTACAGATCCCGTAGGTGTCGCAATAGAAATTCTGTTCGGCTACATACAGGGGATCAAATATTGCCAGGTTGGATCCCAGGGCAGCTGCCGTTTCGTATTCCGGGCCATCCACCAAAACCTTGGATCCTTTATAAGGCCCTGTTCTCAATTCAAAGTCATCTATACCTTTGGAACACATCATGGTACACCCCAGCCAGCACCCGTCGGGAATTCCTTGTGAAAAGTGTTTTTTCCACACTTCCATATCTATTTTATGGCAATCCTTATGATCTCCGTATTTGAAATTCATGACCGGAAGCAGGTCATATTTTTCCATCACACCCATCAGGTGAGCCGTACCCACTTTGCGCATCTGGCATTGAATGTCGTCCATATCGTTCATTTCCTTATTGAAACGTTTTCCGCGTTCCAGGATGGCAGGCATATCCACCACATTGTTCAGTTTGCCCGATACTTTAGGAACTTTGGCTACTATTGCCCGTACGTTTTTATGACGCATCAATGTTCCAAGGCCACCCCTTCCGGCCTGTTTCAGCCGGATCTTCTTCCGTTTTACATCGTAAAAAGAAAAATTGAGCATGCCCACCAACGAGTGGTCAGCAGCCTGACCGGAAGATACAACCGAAACATTCAGTTTGTCGCTTTCGTTGTCGGCAAACATTTCGTGCAATTCCTCTGCCAGCAGGTGTGAATCGGTATGCAGACTTTTGGGGGGAGCAAAAAATTCCACCTCATGGTCCACCCCGTTAATGTATACGATCACTTCCTGCGGAGAAATACCCTGCAACTCCAGGGCATCGAACCCGGCAAACTTCAGGTGGGGTCCAAAATGACCTCCCACATTGGAATCCACAACCCTTTCCGTAAGCGGGGACAAACCCACGCAAATGCTTTTTCCGGATCCCGCATAT
The DNA here is from genome assembly GCA_041652255.1 of Bacteroidales bacterium. GTDB lineage: Bacteria > Bacteroidota > Bacteroidia > Bacteroidales > UBA932 > DMER64. Next base: position 3,409 of record JBAZHT010000079.1, on the reverse strand, counting down.
TGTGTGATCCCGCATACAGGTCCGCCTGAAATAACAATCTCGTTTTCGGGATCGCTCCATTTGGTCTTAGGAGTCACCGCATCCCAAAGCATTCTGAGCCCGTATCCTTTTCCCCCTACAAATCTTTCCTTCACGCCGGGGTCAATAGGACGCACTTCTGTTGTAAATGTATCCAGATTAACATAAAGGCTTTGGTCTGAGTACCCTTTATCCAGAGGTTTCCATTGGTAAGGGATGCTTGCAAGTACTTTACGGTTGCCAATTGTTGCATTCATAAACGGTGTTTTAGTTGTATATTTGTATTACAAAAATAGCCAAAATGACCGTTATACAAAATATTACATCGCACCTTAGCGTAAAAAAAGCGGGCATAGCCGGTGCCGGGGGACTGGGTTCCAACGTAGCCGCTGCCCTGGTCAGAAGCGGTCTGGGCCATATTGTTATAGCCGACTACGACGTGGTAACAAAAGCCAACCTCAACAGGCAGTTCTTTTTTGAAGATCAGGTGGGCCGGTCGAAGGTGGAAGCACTCAGGGAAAACCTGCTGCGCATCAACAGCCGGGCAGATGTGGAAGCCCGTTTTTGCAAAGTAACGGCCCGTAATGCCGGGTCCCTTTTCGGTTCCTGCGACGTGGTCATTGAAGCTTTTGATCGTGCCGATGAAAAAAAATGGTTTGCCGAGTGGATGATCGCACATTTTCCCGCCAAACCGCTGATCATGGGGTCCGGAATGGCCGGGTACGGTAGACCGGAAACCCTTCGTGTGCAAAGATCCGGCAATCTTTACATTTGCGGTGACCAAAAAGAAACCGATGAAAAACTTGTGCCTTTGCTGGCCCCGCGTGTGATCATGGTTGCCATGATGCAGGCAGACCTTGCCCTGGAGCTTTTATTAAAGGAAAAACCGTTATAAGATCTATGACCATTACACTGAATAACCGCAAAGAATCTTTTTCCCCGCAAGAAATGAGCATTACCCGGATCATGGAAGAGAAATCGTTTATTTTTAAAATGCTCATCGTGAAGCTCAACGGGACGCTCATCCCCAGGGAATCCTGGACCCGGACCGTTGTGCGGGACGGAGATCGCCTGGACATCATACATCTTGTAAGCGGAGGTTGAACCGGATCAATGCCATAATTATGAAAACAAAACACTACCCTTTCATTGCCCTGTCGGCTGTCTTGTTATCCTGCAGCATTATTTCTTCGTGCATATCCCTGGACCTGGATGCCATTAGCGGATCCACGCTGGTGTGGAACTCCGGATCCAACAATTATTTCAACCGGGAGGCATACACGACCCTTCCCGGCCCCAAAAAACTTTTGATAGACGGGGAAGTTGAAGCAGAGACTGAGATCAAACTTTCACGACTGCCGCTTAGGACGGTTACCGTAAAAGAAGCCGTTTATTGTCCCCAGGGAGATTCCATCGCCTTCAAGGGAGCTTACCGTTACGACGGTTACGCGTTGTGCGATCTTCTGAGTACCCTGAAAGTGGATAAAGCCAGCAAAGAAGATTTCTGGCCCCCGGTGGATATCTATATTGAAGTGCGGAACGATCGTGGTGATATGGCCGTTTTTTCCTGGGGGGAAATTTTTTACTCGGCAAATCCCTACGGCATTGTCATTGCCAAACGGGTAACCCGCCTCATTCCTGGTAAAACCGGCGAATTATGGAATTTGCCCGACCAAACACAGCTGGTAGTGGAATCGGACCTGATCTCACAAAGGAACATCAAATCCCCCTCCCGGATCACTATCAGGTCATTGAAAGGAAACTATATCGTTGACCGGGATCCCCTCATTTTAGAGAACGATCCGGGCAGGCTGGCTGTCATGTCTTCGCTTCAGGACACCCTGGTTGTGATCACGGAACTGCCCGGTGACCTGCCCCAGATCAGCCACACCACCCTTTTTTTTGGGAACAGCACCGGATACAAACGCCTCAGGGAATTCGAAGGCCGGCAGATCAACCGGGTGCTTGCCCCGTGGTTCCCTTTGAATGATTACCATACCATACGATCCGGAATGCTGAGCATAGCCGGAGTAGACGGGTACCGTGCTGCCTTTTCCCTTGCCGAGTTGATCAACCGCAACGACCACCGGGATCCCCTGCTTGTCAAAGAGGGCAATGGCTTTACCCTATATGCGGCCGGTGACGCTTTTGCTGACCGGTGTATCAAAGGACTTCGTGAAATACGATTGATTAACCCTGACTGACGTATGAAAAAAATCATTCTTTTTATCCTGATTCCCCTGGCCTTTTCTTTGGTTTCCTGTGGAAATTCCGGCAAAGAGAACCGTTTGGTGGTATTTCATGCCGGCAGCCTTTCCCTGCCCATGAAAGCCCTGGCAGACAGTTTTACCGTGATGTACCCTGAAACACAATTCCGTATGGAATCGGCAGGCAGTGTGGATTGTGCACGCAAAATAACGGAACTGGGACGTTCCTGTGACATCCTGGCATCTGCGGATTACCAGGTTATTGAACAATTGCTCATCCCCGAACATACTTCCATGAACCAAGCTTTTGCCGTTAACAGCATGGTCATTGCCTTTACAGAAAAATCCCGCCAGGCTGATGAGATCAACAGCAGGAACTGGCCGGAAATTCTGCTCTCGCCCGACGTGTTTTATGGCCGTTCGGATCCCCATGCCGATCCCTGCGGATACCGCACCTTACTGGTGTTGCAACTGGCAGAAGATTACTACAGGGAAAAACCCGACACAAGATCTTTTACGGTAAGGGATTTCACAGAAAAGGACCGGCGTTTTATCCGGCCCAAGGAAGTGGATCTGCTGGCTTTGCTGGGCAGCCAGGCAATAGACTACATGTTCATCTATAAATCAGTAGCCCTGCAACACGACCTGCGGTTCCTGGAATTGCCTCCGGAAATCAACCTTGGGGACAGCTCCATGGCAAACCTCTATGCCCGGGCACAGTTAAAAATACGAGGGAGCAGCCCCGGAGACTCCGTCCTGGTAAGAGGTGCCCCAATCACTTACAGCTTTACCATTCCTCACAATGCCGAAAACCCCGTACTGGCCAAAAAATTTGCAGCTTTTTTAACAGACCCCCACGGAGGCCAAAAGATCCTTCGTTCAATGGGGCAGTAACACACCGTTTCAGATTTACTCCGGACAACCGCTGCCACGTCGGTCGCTGCCACGTCGGTCGCCTCCACCACATGAGCGGGAAGCTTTTTTCTTTTTACCGAAGCGCTCTATGCTCTTGCTGACTGCTGGCGTCGCTGTCACCACAAAAACGGGAAGCTTTTTTCTTTTGCCGAGGTTTTTTGCTGCTTGCACAGGCAGTCTGCCATGTCGGTCGCTGTCACCACAAAAACGGGAAGCTTTTTTCTTTTGCCGAGGCTTTTTGCTGCTTGCGCAGGCAGCCTGCCATGTCG
>JBAZHT010000078.1:594-7968 GCA_041652255.1 Bacteroidales bacterium | reverse complement strand
GATGCCAGTCGCCACCAATCATTCAATTTGCCTGACCAGAAAATTGGAATTCACAGCAAAATCCTCCCCAAAAATGGGTGAGGTATGCGTTCATATGATCGTAATAAACATAATATAAAGCCCGCACATATACTGCACGACAAGTGCCAAAACCACCAACTCACTGCGAAGAACCTCCGAAATTATGATTAAATTTGAAGCAAGAAAGACAAAGTGGCGAGGTGAATATTCTAATCGCTCAATTTAGGCTAAATTTTGAATTTTCAAAGTGAGGCATTACATCCCGGATCTTTTTCCCAGTAATATCAGCCGCCTTAAGTCCGGTCATTCCCTCGAAAGCCTTGTTGACTTCCAGAAAAATATAATCTACAGGTTTTCCTTTATCGTCCAGGATGATCTTATGGTGAGCAAATGCGAAAGGAGACACCTTCAGCAAAGTATTTGAAAGGCTGTTTTCCATAATTGTCGAATTTACGCCTTAGTAAAGATACATAAATTCCTTATAATATCTTCAAAGCGATGGCCGCACAGGCCAGAGCATCGTCCAAAGCATTATGATGGTTGGTCAGCATATGACCACAAGCCGCAGCCACAGTCGGGAGCCTGTGATTGGGCAAAGATTTGCCAAAATGTTTCCTGGATGCTGATAAGGTGCAATGGAATACATAATCCGGATAATCCATTCTATACGTCATATAAGCAGCTTTAAGGCAGCCCCGGTCAAACATGGCATTGTGTGCCACCAGGGGCAGATCCTGAATATGAGGTTCAATTTCTTCCCATACACGCGAAAAAACATCAGCATTTTGGGTATCTGGTGAGCTTAATCCGTGTACCAGGGTATTGCGGTACAGATAATATTCAGGTTCCGGCCTGATAAGTCTGTATACTGTATGATCCAACATACCGTGCCTGACTATGACAACACCCACACTGCATACGCTTGAGGGTTGCTCGTTTGCCGTCTCGAAATCAATGGCTGCAAAATTCTTCATCATTCAAAATGCCGAACGATATGTTCGTTGGTAGTTATTCCGTTTTCATTGAAAGATTCAATCGTAAAATAATAATCCAGACGGGCGTTCAGGCTGTTGATCGTAAGCTTTGTATCTTCGTAAACTGTATAAGTCAAATACAATTTGTTTTTATCCGTACCGTAACAGATATTGTATCCTGTTGCACGCTCCGCTCCGGACCAGGAAAGATTCACGCTTCTCATATCATCCGGGTTCCTTTCTGCAGTAAAACATTCAATTTTACCCGGCAGTTTTCCGGATCCTTTTCCAAAAGCCCTGAAACCGCTTATTGCAAAATGTCCTCCGGGAACCTCTATGTTGTTTACCTTCAGATAACGGCACAACACCTTATCATCCAAAGGGATGTAAACATGCGAATTATCAGTCTCATTTTCTGACCTGTCCTCAAGCATTTCCCATTTTTTGCCATCAAGCGAATACGTTACTGTAAACCGGTGGCATATATCCTTTTCCCTGCCACTGATAGTGGTATTGTGTTCTGCAAAATTAATCTGGAGGGCGTAAACTTCGCAAAAATTTCCCAGGTCTATCAGGGCAAATTCGTTCTTATCCCCGCTTTCTGCCGCCCAGTAAGTACGAATGTCTTCATCGGTCATATTGGATGCAGGTAAAGAATCCACGGTCGATGAAGCAGTAACCTTCGTTTTATATGTCAACAACATCCATCCCGGAAAGAAGTCTTCAAAACGGTTGATCTTATATTGCGGAACGATCATAGGATAATCGCCAAATTTTGTTATGGAATAATACGTTCCGTCTTCATCCAAAAAAACCGGGAACAACCCTAACCGGCGTTCAAACATGTGTTTTTGCGAAATGGTCATGGTTCCTATCTGCCAGAAATTTCCGTAGTTATCTGCAAAAGAACTTCCGTGTCCGGCACCTGCAGCGAATCCTTCCGGCTTATACATAGAAGGGTTGTGCTTTTGCAGTTTAAAAGGCCCCAGCGGGTTTTCAGAAAGGTAAACGGCATCTGCATAGCTCTTGTACTCTGTGCCCGGACCCGCATATTGCAGGTAGTATTTTCCGTTATATTTTGTAACCCATGGTCCTTCAATCCACGGGCTCTGAGCTACTAAAGTGTTGTAATCACCGGGTACTTCCCATCCGTATTCCAACGGATTCGCGTAAACCAATGTTTTAATTCCACCCACAAAGGCAAAACCGTTGCAATAGTCAACTTCCACTCCGTAGAGGGGCCTTTGGTCCGAGCAACCCCAATACAAATACAACCTTTGATCATCATCCATAAAAAATGCCGGGTCCCATACCGGAATTTCAAGTGCCTCCTCTGCTACCTCCCATTGACCGGAAAGCGGATCCGTACTTTTATAAACGGTACTTTTTTCGTTTGAAGAGGCCAGAAAAAACAAGGTATCACCAATGGCTATCGCCGTAGGAGCATATTCTTCTGTAGGTATCTGATTCGTCTCAATAAAATCCCAAGCGGTCAGATCGTCTGAATGCCAATAACCTCCGGATTTTGAAGCAAAAAGGTAATATTCATCCCTGAAATATACCACGGAAGGATCGGCAGCCTCCCGGCGCGAAGGCTTATCCAGAGCAAACCTGTAACTCAGGTCCATGGGATTGCAAATCGTAACAGCCGGCTGTTGCCTTGAACAGCCGACTGCAATTGATATAAACAGAATGGAAAGAAAAACGTAACGCATACTTTATTCTGATTTTTTTAAAACTGCAAGTTAGCTTATTTCACTAAAATGATTATCATATTTTTTTTAATTCTGTTTTTGTTCAATATCAATTACCTTTGTAACAGACGATGTAACAATCCGACAATGCGATCATTCATGACACTAAACAGAAGACGACTGGAAATCCTGGACCTTATCCGGGAAGACGGACATGCTAAAGTGCACGACCTCAGTAAAATTTTTAAGGTTACCGGAGTAACTATACGTCAAGACCTGGAAATTCTGGAGAACATGGGCTACATCCAGAGGGAACACGGGGGAGCCTTTTTAAAAGACATAGGTAACTTCGTAAAATCCGGACAAGTATTCAACCAAACACATCTGGAAGATAAAATTGAAATCGCAAATAAAGCCATAACCTTTATTAATGAAGGGGATAGCATAATACTTGATTCCGGTTCCACAACAACGGAAATAGCCAAACTGCTGGGCAGGTTTAAAAACCTGACCGTGATTACAAACGCCCTGAACATTGCATTGATCGTGGGAGAAAACCCAAATATCAACCTGATCGTGACAGGAGGCGAATTCAAAGCCCCCACCCTTTCGCTGACCGGAAAGATGGCCGCCGATTCATTAAAAGAAATCCATGTAAATAAATTATTCCTGGCTACAGCCGGAATATCCGCTGACATGAGGCTGACTTATCCCAGCCTGAGCGACCTGCTGGTAAAATCAGCCATGATTAAATCGGCTGACAAAGTGTATCTTGTTGCCGATTCATCAAAGATCGGCGTAAGCGCTTTTGCCAATCTGGGATTTATATCATTGGTAGACGGTCTGATAACGGATAAAAACATATCCGAGGAAAACATTAAAAGGATCAGAGAACAAAACGTTGAGATTTACAACGGTCATTTAGAACAATGATCTGATCTTTGACCACCCCTCTTTAAAGGAATCCGACGCGTCGGAGAAAGCGTCCCTGACCTCATCCCATTTATCATCGGCAGCATTCGTGAGATCTTTGTATTTTGCCTGCAGTTCCTTTCTCATGGCTTCCAATTCTTTGATGGATTTCTGGTATTTCTCCTTCATGTCTTCTTTTACAGCTTCTTTATCTGCTTTCAACTCATTGATTTTAGCCGAAATCTCGTCAATGTGCTGATTTGCCCGTGCTTTGAATTCTTCCTTGTTCATATCTTTATTCTTTAGTAAATTAGGATATAAATTTAAACAATTAATAACTTTCTGTTGCTCAAATAATATAAATACCCGACCATGATCAGTAAAGCACCGGAGATAACAAGTATCATTTCCACTGATATTACATCGGCCAACGGACCAAAAAGCAAAATGGCTATAGGCATGGCACTGGCGGCAATGATCTGGATGATGGAAAAAACACGTCCCATTCTGTCAGGTTCCGTTATTTCCTGTATAAGAACGGTTTCTGCTGTTGCAATAACAGGCATAAAAAAGCCTGCTATCCCCATAATAATAAGGTAAATGGTAAAATTACCCGCTACTCCCAGTAACCCGAATGTCAAACCAAAAGCTCCCAATGAAACAGCTATGGTGCGGATCTTATTCTTAAAATTTCCGTAAAGGGAAACAAAGATTCCACCAACGATCGAACCGACACTCCAGACAATTTCGTTGGCCGTAAGAAACCAGACGTCACTTCCAAAACTCCTCTCTACCATGAGCGGCGTCAGTACAGCTGCCGGAGTGAAAAGAAAGAACGAAAAAGCATAACATATGATGATCCTTCTTAAAACGGGATTTGAGAATGCATAACGTACGCCTTCTTTTAGTTCTGAAAACATAGTCCCGACTTCATCCTTACGTTCAATAGTTTCAATTTTGATGAACACCATGACTAAGATAGCCATGGCAGCAGTAAAAACATCCAGCATGAAGGCCCATGAAATGTTCATAGAGCCCAGGACAGCCCCTCCAACTGCAGGAGCAAGCAACATTAACACCGACCCCAGGGTTTGGTTAATCCCCTGGACCCTGGTAAGATTTTCACGTGCTACCAATTGCGGGAAGATCGCGTGAACGGCAGGCGTTTGTATTCCTGCGCCTATGGAACGTACTACCGAAACTGCCAACAACAATTCCAGGCGCTGAAATCCAAGCCAAAAAGCCACTGCCAGTCCGAAAGTTGACAGTGCTATGAATCCGTCTGTCAGCATGATAAGGGTCTTTCGGTTGTACCTGTCTGCCCAGACACCACCCCATAGTGATACAATCACCTGGGGAAACATGGCACATATGGTAGAAAGCATCAACCACAGACCCGATGAAGTTTCCAGCGTGATATGCCAAATAATGGCAAACCCTACAACTGAAGACCCAAATAACGATATATTCTGACTTAAGAGAAAGAGAGCTACCTTCTTGTTGTTTTGCTTCAACGTGATTCTTATTTACATTAAATTCTTTAAAAATAACGTCCAAAACCCACATTCTACAAAAATAGGTTGTTAATTATGGGTTTATCCGGGTAAATACAATTTCCCGGTAATCATTTTTTTCGTACAGCAAGCCGATCCCCCTTCCGGGGATAAAAGTCATGGAGGAATAGGCCGAGTTTCCGGCACACACAGTCTTCCCCGCACTCCAGGACCTTCCGCCATCCGTGCTAATCCTCAACGTCAGGTTCTTCCGCTGATCCACGTTGTTGGGTTTGGAGAAAAACAGCACTTTCCCCTCCCGTAACAGACTTGCGTTGCATCCCGGGTCAGCAAGACCCGCCTGGGCATGTGTTATCCACGTCTTTCCCTGGTCGGCCGAAAGATGCACGTAACGGTGACCAGCCCCGTTCACCCTGCTATTGACCATCCAGGTACCATCGGCAAGTTCTATGATCTTCGATTCGTCACCGGGCGTTATGGGCACATCCAGCAGGTACCAGCTACGGCCGTGATCGTCGCTCCCAAAAAGATGCAGACCCTTTTGCAGATTTACCAAGGTGTGGAGCAGTTTTCCACTGCCGGTTTGGATTCCTCTTCCCGATGTTATGAATTTAAAATCACCTTGCCAATCCGGTTTTGTGATCTGATCTGTAATATCATTCGGAATGCTCCAGGTTTTCCCGTTATCTAAACTTTTTGTCACCTTCAGGTAATAAACATCTTTATCCTGATCATGATCCATGTAATTGAAAAACAGAAATACAGTTCCTGTAACCCGGTCCGATATCATGGAAGGATCAGAAGCCGACTGACCTTCAGGATAATCCACGATCGTCTGCATATCAGACCAAGTTTCCCCATCATCCGGGCTGGTACGCATCACAATGTTGATATCCCGGTTGCCCTTCAAGTCAGCACACGATGGTGCCCGCTGATCACATACCGCTATCAGATCACCATTAGGTGCCGTCTCCAGGGCAGGGATCCTGTAACAGGCAACATCCGGCTCCGAGGCAAATAGCACCTGTTGTTGGTAACGTTTGTCACATCCGGCAAGCGAGATCAAAAATACAATCAGGAAATACTTCACAGGAACTAAAATAAGAAAAATTCGCTACTCATATCGTTGTTTTCTATCTGGAAGGTTGCATGACCTATTCCAAAAATATCCGAAAGTTCTTTCTGCAATTGACTTATGAACTGATCGGAAGCACCTTCCGGCATGACCAGGTGTACGGTAATGGCTACCTGAGTGGTGCTCATGGCCCAGATGTGCAGATCGTGTATGCTGGTGACGCCCTGTTTGTTCAGCAGAAACTCCCTGACTTTACCAATTTTAATATGTTTTGGAACGGCGTCCAGAGCCAGATCAACAGATTCCGAAAACAAGCGCCACGTTCCCCACAGGATCACGGCAATGATCAGAAAACTTATGGCCGGGTCTATCCACGTTTTACCTGTGAGCGTGATGAGTAGTCCGGCTATAACCACACCCAGCGAAACGCCGGCATCTGCAGCCATATGCAGAAAAGCACCTTTGATATTCAGATCGGACTTTTGCCCTTTATAGAACAGCAACGCTGTAAAAGCATTTATGAAGATCCCTATGCCGGCCACTATCATAACCTGGGAACCGGTTACCGGTTGCGGATCTTTCAATTTTCTGAAGGCATCCCAGGCAATGACGGCTACGGCTCCGAAAAGCAGCAGGGCATTCAGTATTGAGACCAAAATTGTTGTTTTGCGCAATCCGTATGTATATTTTCCCTTTGGCCTGATAGTGGCCATCCAGGCTGCCGCCCAGGCAAAAACCAACCCCAGCACATCCCCGGCGTTGTGTCCTGCATCGGCAAGCAGGGCCGAAGAATTGGCAATGAAGCCATATACAACTTCTACCGCCACAAAGATCACGTTAAGCACTATACCTATTGCAAAACTTTTTGAGTGATCTACCCCTGCGCTGGCGTTATGGTTATGGTTATGCTTATGTCCCTGTAAATGTGCCACAATATATTATTTTCCGGTTACTTTTTGTGCAATACGTTTTGAAAGTACTTCAATATCATCAACCCGTGCCAATTGACTGATCCAGCTTTGCGGTATGTTTTCATATCCGTAGTACAATCCGGCCAGGCCTCCTGTTACGGCGGCAGTCGTGTCTGTATCATTTCCCAGGTTAACTGCCTTTAAAACAGCTTCCTTATACGTGTTCGTTGTCAGAAGGCACCAAAGGCTTGCTTCCAGAGTATGCAATACATA